>NZ_JBFUIA010000037.1:0-64827 GCF_056402115.1 Mucilaginibacter sp. P4_C11
TTGGTCATTGGTCATTGGTCATTGGTCATTGGTCATTGGTCATTGGTCATTGGTCATTGGTCATTGGTCATTGGTCATTGGTCATTGGTCATTGGTCATTGGTCATTGGTCATTGGAACGCGGGCATGCCGGGCAAAAGCTTAAGCTACAATAAAAAAGTTCATCGGCCCTGACTGGTAATTCAACCAGACAAGACCAATGAACTAATGAACCAGTGAACCAATGAACATTATAGGCCAGCATATTCGGCGGCTTTAGCTGGTGCACCGGTTAATTTATCGGTAGCAGTTTCGGTTACCAGGTATGTTCTGTTAACGCTTGATGCTATGTTGTGTACAAGACTGTATTCGGTTACATTGCCACTTAAATTTGCTTTTGAACGATCATTCATGGTAACGCGGGTGCTGTAAGCGTCTAATTTTAAATCGGCAGATGCGTTGTTGTATAATTTAACATCGAGCTCTATGGCAGATAGGTTTCCGAAAGATTTAATTTCGGCATTATCATAAGCAGTTATTGAAGATAGCTCTTTTGCAGTAACCCAAACAACCAATTTTTCGGTTTTGTATGATGAAATTCTCAATACACCTTTTTTTGATTGTACCAAAGCACTTTCGGTATAATATTGGTTGTAAACCTTTACCTGGTCGGCTGCGCCGGTAGTAACGTATACCTGTACGTTACCGTAAACTTCTATTTTATTGATGTTGCTGATATCTGTTAAAACCACGCCTTTATTGTTGCTGTTATCTACAGCTGCGTAAGTTGAATTTGTGATGCCCAATACGGTAACTATTACTGTAAAAATGGCTATTAAGTTAGTTTTCATGGTATTAATATTTTGATTGTCAAGTAATTATTTTTGTTATTTTTTAAATACACCTATATGACGATCTCCAATAAAAATCGTTACAGCCGTTTCCGGTGTATTAGTTGTACGCAGGTTTTTTGTCGGTGAAGTGTATAATTTACACGGTGAATTGTGGGAGAATTTTTGTTACCAGGAGCGAGTTTCGAGTACCTGGTCGCAGAAATTTACATGATGACTAATGACAGCGCAGCAAATGACCAATGACAGCGAAGCGAAATGACCAATGACTATAAGTAATACTTCTCGCCGTCTGTTTTTATTTTCCCGGCATCAAGCAGCAGGCGGATGGTTTCAATTTTATCTTTTTCGGTACCGATGTTGATGGTAGTTATCAATGTGCCGATATCGGGGGTTGAGATGCTGAGCAGTTGTACAACCTCGTTGGTAATGTTGTCAAAAAGTTCATCTTCGTTTTTGTGGCGCTTTTCGTCAAGGCAAACATCGCAGATGCCACATTTGCGGGCGTTGGGCTCATCAAAGTAAGCCAGCAACATTTGGCTGCGGCACTGTTTATGAACAGCGTACGCAAAAACCGCCTCCATTTTTTGGCGATAGGTTTCCTTACGCTCCTGGATGTAGTTTTTATTGATAAACAGCCTGTTTGATTGCTGCCGTGCTTTTAAATAAGTAACCTGTGGCTTATCTGTTTGCTGCAGGTAGCTTATTAAGCCAAACTGCTGCAGCTGTAACAACCCTTCAACAACCTGCTGAACGCTTAATGTTGTACGTCTTGACAGGTCATATTCCTTTATTTTAACATAATTTTCAAAGGCGCCACCGTACGACCGCAACAGCGTTTTAATAAAGGGGTCCCAACCGGCATTCTGGATCTGGAAATTGTACAGCACCTCGTTAACCACCTCAAACCTGAACCGCGATGGCAGAAAAACACTTTCATTGAACGACAGATACTCGTCTTTTTCCAAAAACTTTAGGGCATTTAGCGTTTTTATAGCATCCAGCTTAAAACGGCTGCAAAAGGCACCCAGGTCCAAATCAAAGCTGAGGCCTTCGCCTGCATCGTATGCCAGTTGATAGTAGTTGGCCAGGCAATGGTAAACGTGCTTTATTTCATCAACAGTTGGAAAATTAAGTTCAAACAACTTTTCCTGCCGCAGCCTGTCGGCATGCGTATATAGTAATACGCCATAAGCCTTTTGCCCGTCGCGGCCTCCCCTGCCGGCTTCCTGGTAATAGGCTTCCAGGCTTTCGGGCATATCCTTATGAATAACAAACCTAACGTCGGGCTTGTCAATACCCATCCCAAAAGCGTTGGTGGCTACAATTACCCGCGTACGGTTATTTTTCCAGTCTTCCTGGCGGTCAGCCCGTTCGTCCATGGGCAGGCCGGCGTGGTAAAAATCGGCCTTGATGCCATTTTCGTTGTAATACCTGGCAATTTCGGCGGTATCCTTGCGGCTGCGTACATAAACAATACCGCTGCCTTTAACCCCTTTGGCAATATCCAGCATCCGCCTGAATTTATTTTCGGCATCCTGAACAACATAGCTGATATTGCTGCGCTCAAAACTTTGCTGGTAGATAACAGGATTTTTAAATTGCAGCTTATCCTGGATATCCTGTTTAACATCAGCCGTGGCCGTTGCGGTAAGGGCAAGCACAGGCACATTGGGATGCAATTGGCGTAAATCGGCAATGTGCAGGTACGGGGGGCGAAAATCATAGCCCCATTGCGAGATACAGTGCGCTTCGTCAACCGCTATCAGGTTAACCTTCATGTATTTTATCCGTTCCTGAACCAGCTCCGATAACAGCCGCTCGGGCGATAGATATAAAAATTTAACGGTGCCATAAATACAATTATCCAGTGCCAGGTCAATCTCGCGCCTGCCCATGCCCGATACGATGGCTACGGCATTAATACCCTTATCTTTCAGGTTTTCAACCTGGTCTTTCATTAGGGCAATCAGTGGAGATATGACGATGCAAACACCCTCCTTGGCTAACGCGGGTACCTGGAAGCAAACAGATTTACCCCCGCCTGTAGGTAGCAAGGCCAAAGTATCATGACCTAATAAAACAGACTTGATGATCTCGGCCTGCATCGGCCTGAAATGATCATGGTTCCAGTACTGTTTTAATATTTCTTCTATGGTCATGTGTTGAGTCGGAGAGTCCGTAAGTCAGCAAAGTCCGAAAGTCCGGAAAGTCCGAAAGATAATAAATGTCGGTCAGGTACAATGTCGTGGTTTACAAAAAAAGTAAAAATTGCCAGATATCCCGAACCTTAGATCTGAGGCTACTTCCGGACTTTCCCGACTTTCGGACTTTCCCACTCTATCAACCAATTATAAAATACCGGCCAATCGCCGTGCCATTGTTTTTCGTTGTGGCTGGCACCTTTGATGATAGTTACGGGGGCGTTTTCGGGCTTAGCACCCTTATCCTTTATTATCGAGGACATTTTTTGCATATCGGCAACCATGTCTTCACTTTCGGCATCGCCGCAAACAAAATAAAAACGGGTTTTATTGCTGATAGTTTTCTGTTTAGCCAAATCGTAAATTGGAGGCGCTATCCAAAAAGCGGGCGAAAATACGCCGGCGTTGCCAAACACGCCCGGATATTTTAATGTGGCATACATTGATATCAGCCCTCCCATCGAACTGCCTGCTATTGTTGTATGTTTTGCATCGGCCATGGTTTTATAATGTGTATCAATGTAGGGTTTCAACGTTTTTGCCAGGAACTCCACATAATCATCGCCGCGTCCTTTGCCATATTTTGAGTCGTAAGGATCGTATTCGGTGATCCTGAAATCGCCGCCATGATCAATTCCCACTATGATACACTGTTTTTGTGGCGATACTTTATCCAGCAATTCGTCAATCCCCCACTCCCCATAGCCGCTGGTATAATCATCAAAAAGGTTTTGCCCGTCGTGCATATAAATAACCGGGTACCTTTTTTTCGATGAAGTATAATTTACAGGCAGGTAAATCCAAATGCGGCGTTTCCTGTTCAGCTGTGGCATCACAAATTTATCGCTGATAATATGCACCTGTGCGGTAGCTGTATGTTTCTTTTCCGCAGGGGCAAAATTATCCTGCCAGGCGGCAACATCTAAAACTATCGTGGTATCGCCGGTAATTATAAGGCTGCGGTTATCGGCCGGCTTGCCGGTTACAGTGCATTCCACTTTATCCCAGCTGCCGCGGGTTATTTTGTAGTTATAAATACCTTTAGGCATCGTTGTTAAAAGCTGGTAGCCTCCATTGCCATCCGGAATCAGTTTCCAGGCGCTATCGGCCGGGTTCCAACCATTAAAATTACCTGCCAAAAACAGGGCTTCGGATGAGCCTTTCAAGAGTGCTATTTTACCCGTTTTGAAGGCTGTTTTTACCTGCCCGAAAAGCAAAAAAGTTTGGGCAAAAACCCAAAACGCGCAGAAAAATATTTTTTTTATCATTATTAATTGTTTTATTGACAATTGTTTTCCGGGAACGTTCCCGGAAAATCGTTACATATTAGTAAAATTGCCCATTGTGTAATTATGACACTTAGTTTTGAGCAAATCTTAGCCAGTTTGCAAATTTCCCACAAAAAAAGGTGAAAAGTGTTAAAAGTTCTCCCCTGTTTAATGTTTCATTAAAGTTAACTATACCTTAATTAATCCGGTCAAAATTATCTTTTGTATAAAATTTGCTTTTATTATTTCTAAATGTAAATTAGTCGCGTGCTGTTTCAGCAAAATTATCAGACCAATTTAACACCGGCTAATTAAGCCATTTTATTCACAAAAACCCAAAAAGTAAATGAGAAAAAATTACTCAAAAAAGTACGTTCTTCTTTGTGCCTTCCTAATGATGTCAGTAATGGCATTTGCCCAAACAGGAAGCATCAGAGGTAAGGTATTTGACGAAACCAACGCACCCCTGCCTGGTGCTGCCGTTACTATTGATGGCACAACCATTGGTGCAACTACCGATGGTAATGGTAGCTACACTATTACCGGCGTTAAAACCGGGAACGTTACCGTAATCGCTAAATTTTTAGGTTATGTGGCTTTAAGGAAAGCTGTAACAGTAGGTAATACAGCTATCGAGGTTAACTTTTCATTAAAACCCGACAATCAAAATCTTAACGAAGTGGTTGTAGTAGGTTACGGTACCCAAAAGAAGAAAGATCTTACTGGTTCGGTAACTTCAATTTCGGCCAGGGATTTTAACCAGGGCCCTGTAACCACACCCGAGCAATTAATTATGGGTAAGGTATCGGGTGTACAAATTACCTCAAACAGTGGCGCACCTGGTTCTGGTAGTACTATCCGTATTCGTGGCGGCGCTTCATTAAACGCGTCAAATAGTCCATTGATCGTGGTTGACGGTATTCCGTTGAGCAATGTCGGCATCAGCGGTGTAGCTGATCCTTTAAGCCTGATCAACCCTAATGACATCGAATCATATAATATCCTTAAGGATGCATCTGCAACGGCTATTTACGGTTCACGTGCATCAAACGGTGTAATTCTCATCACTACCAAAAAAGGTAAAGGCGATAAAGATGTACACATCAATTTTGATTCAAAAACCGCGCTTTCAAAAATAACCAAAGAAGTAAGCGTGCTGACAGCCGATCAGTTCCGTACTGCGGTTAAAGCCCAAAGCCCCGGCCAGGCCAACTTATTGGGTACCGCTAATACCGATTGGCAAAGCCTTATTTACCACCAGGCCTATACCTATGATAATAACTTAAGCATTACCGGTGGTATAAAAGGTGTGCCATACCGTTTATCTATCGGTTATTTAGACCAGGATGGTATTGTTAAAACAGATAACCTGAAAAGGACAACAGCATCATTTAACATTAACCACGACTTTTTACATGGTAGCTTAAAAGTAGATTTGAGCTTAAAAGGTTCGGTAACTGATAGCCATTTTGCTGCCGGTGCTATTGGTAACGCCATTGGCTTCGACCCTACCCAACCAGTTTACTCAAATGATAAAACAAAATTTGGGGGCTATTTTGAATGGTTGGACAGCAGTGGCAACCCTAACACACTTGCCCCCCGCAACCCTGTGGGCTTACTTAACGAGCAAGATGCTAAAGGTAAAGCTAAACGTGGTATTGGAACATTGTCGTTAACTTATGTGTTCCCATTCCTGAAGGAATTACAAGCTAACGCTACTTTTGGCGGCGACTTATCTGACGGTGATGGCTACACATTTATCCCCGCAACAGCTGCATCCAACTTTACCCAGGGTGGTTCGTACTCGAAATATTTTAACGAGAATTATACCTACAATACCGATTATTACTTAAAGTATTCAAAAGACTTTAAAGAAATAAACAGCCATTTTGATTTGCAGGCTGGCTATTCGTATCAGTACTTCAACAACTATTACAGGTCCAGTCAACAATACAAAGCCGATAAAACTACTCCTGTTGGTACCCCAAGCCTGCCCGGTTATGGCCAGTATTACATCGAATCGCCTTTTGCACGTTTAAACTATTCACTTAATGATAGGTATTTGTTAACAGCAAGCATCAGGGACGACCGTTCGTCACGTTTTTCGGAACTGCACCGTAATGGTTATTTCCCATCGGTTGCCTTTGCATGGCGCGCTAAAGAAGAGTCTTTCTTAAAATCAGTTGACGTTTTATCTGACCTGAAATTCAGGGTGAGTTATGGTATTACAGGTCAGCAGGATCTTGGTGCCGATTACTTCCCTTACTTGGCCGTATATGATCCAAGCAACGCTGCCGCCCAATATCAATTTGGCAACTCATTTGTAAATACCTTACGTGCCGATAGGTATAACATTAATATTAAATGGGAACAAACTGCCACCGTTAACGCAGGCTTTGATTATGGTTTCCTTAACGGCAGGATTAACGGCAGCATAGATCTTTATAACAAGAAAACAAAAGACCTTTTAGTTTATACTTCTGTACCTGCAGGTACCAACTTAAGCAACTTTATAAATGCTAATATTGGTAATCTTACTACAAAGGGTATTGATTTCAACATCAACTTTATAGCTATCGATAAAAAGGATGTTAACTGGACAATTGGTTACAACATTTCCCTTAACCAACGTAAAATAACCAACATTTCATTAACCGGAGATCCTAACCAAAAAATTGCCATAACTAATATCCCTGGTGGTGTTGGAAACACAATCGGCTTGGAAAAAGCTGGTGAAAACCCAAGTACCTTTTACGTATATCAACAAGTATACGACCAAAATGGCCTGCCATTGGAGGGTGTATATGTTGACAGAAATAAAAATGGATCAAGTGTAGATGATAAATACCTTTATAAACAAGCCGATCCAAAAGTATTTATGGGGCTTAACTCCAACTTCACCTATAAAAAATGGAATGCAGGCTTCAGTGTACGTGCCAACCTGGGCAACTATTTATACAACGCGCAATCTGCAGCCAATGGCGCTTACGCCGGCATAAAGTTCTCGGGCTACCTGGGTAACCTGCCGTCAAGCGTGTTGCAAACTCAATTTCAACAATACCAGCTTTACTCTGACTATTACGTAGAAAACGCCTCGTTCCTGCGTATGGATTATGCAACCTTAGGTTATACATTTGGAACAGTAGGCAAACACAACCTTAGGGCTTCATTCAACGTATCTAATGTATTTGTAGTAACCAAATACAAAGGCCTTGACCCGGAAGTAAACGGTGGCGTTGACAATAACTTCTATCCACGTCCAAGAGTTTATACACTTGGTTTAAACCTGAGCTTATAATTTGTTAAGATATTAAGATATGAGAAAAAGAAATTTAACATGGCTGATGGCGATCATAGTGATAGCTACATCAGTTACTGTAACATCCTGTAAGAAGGACCTTACTCCAAAAGGAGCGGTAACCACAGATAAAATATATGCCGACTTTTCAAACTATAAAGGTGTTTTAGCTAAACTGTACTCGTCCTTTGCCTTGAGCGGCCAGGCAGGCCCGGCAGGTAATCCGGATATTTCGGGTATCGACGAAGGCTTCGGCAACTACCTGCGCGAGTACTATAACATGCAGGAGTTAACCACAGATGAGGCAGCTATTGTTTGGAACGATGGTACCATCCATAGTCTACACAACATGACCTGGAATTCCGGAAACGAATTCATCACAGCCATGTACAACCGTATATTTTATGTGGTATCATTAAACAACGAATTTATACGCCAAACTACTGATGCTAAATTGGCCAGCAACGGCATTACCGGCGATAACCTTGCAAAAGCAAAACAGTACCGCGCAGAAGCCCGCTTTTTAAGGGCATTGGCTTACTGGCATGCAATTGACCTTTTTGGCTCAGTACCGTTTGTAACCGAGAACGACCCTGTAGGTGTATTTTTCCCTAAACAAAAATCGCGTGCTGAAATTTTTGCTTACATAGAAAGTGAATTAAAGGCTGCCGAAACAGATATGGGCGCTCCACGTTTTGAATACGGACGTGCAGATCAGGCTGCTGCCGATATGTTATTGGCCAAACTTTACCTTAACGCTAAAGTTTACACCGGTACCGATAGAAGCACCGATGCCATAACCTACGCAAAAAAGGTAATTGCTGATGGCTATTCGTTAGAGCCTAATTTCAAAAACCTGTTTCTTGCTGATAACAACAAATCAAACGAAATAATTTTCCCTATAACATTTGATGGCTTGCATACAACAGGCTACGGAGGCATTACCTACCTTATACACGCTCCTGTAGGTGGTAACATGAAAGCTGCTGATTTTGGCATCAACGGCGGCTGGGCAGGTATACGTACTACTAAACAATACGTAAGCTTATTTACCGATAACAGCGGCAACACAGATAAAAGAGCTGTATTTTTTACTGATGGACAGAACCTGGAAATTAATGACGAGTATACGTTTACCGATGGTTATGCAATTCAAAAATTCAGAAACGTAACTTCCACAGGCGCAGTTGGCTCAGACATTACAGGTAACTTCCCTGATACCGATTTCCCAATGTTCCGCTTGGCCGATGCTTATTTGATTTATGCCGAAGCTGTTTTACGCGGCGGTACTGGTGGCGATTTGGTTACAGCATTAACCTATGTGAACCAAGTGCGTACAAGAGCCTACGGTGGCAGTGCAACAGGCAATATTACTGCACCACAACTTACGCTCGATTTTATTTTAAACGAAAGAGGCCGCGAGTTCCTGTTTGAAATGCACAGAAGGACAGATTTGATCCGTTTTGGCAAATTTGCCGGTGGTGATTACATCTGGGCCTGGAAAGGTGGCGTTAAAGCCGGTACAAGTGTATCTACCGATCTTAACCTGATGCCAATTCCATCAGCAGATATAGTTAACAACCCTACTTTAAAACAAAATCCGGGTTATAAATAGCATTCATTACTTACCATAAGGCACTTTGCGCCTTATGGTACTTTATAAAACATTTATTAAACAGATTAAAAGAGAAAAATGAAAAAACTTTTAACCAAAATTTTAGCAATAAGCAGCATAGGGCTGTTATTGCTATCATCCTGTAAAAAGGACGAAACCAGGGTTGTAACAACTGTTGGTAAAGCAGGAACGTTAGCTGCAACATCTACAACGCCGGTTTTATCAAGAGACATAGCAACAGATGTTGCAGTTACCTTTAGCTGGCCGGCAACGTCAATAAGCGGGTATAGCACAAAAGTTAACTATACCTTGCAAATAGACACAAAAGGGAGCAGCTTTAAATCGACCAAATTAACTGAGGTTGCCTTAACCGGAACTACCCAATCATACACAGTTGGCAGTTTAAATGCTATCTTACTTACAATGGGTTTATCATATGATAATAATACCGATTTGGAAGTTCGTGTTAAATCGGCCGTTGCAGCTAACTCTATAACTTACACCAACGTACTTACTTTAACTGTAAAACCTTACAAACTGGCAAGCTATGTTTATGTACCCGGCGCATCGCAAGGATGGAGCCCGTCAACTGCCGATAGCTTAAAATCGCCAAACAGCGATAATATTTATGATGGCCTTACCGCCTTTACCCCGGGTAATCTTGAGTTCAAAATAACGTCTAAAAAAGATTGGGATCATACCAATTATGGCGACGCCGGTGGTGGCAAGGTAAGCACTTCGGGAGGTAATTTATCTGTTCCATCAGCTGGCTTATATGCTTTACACCTGGACCTAAATGCGCTTACATTCACAGCTACCAAGCAAGTTTGGTCTGTTATTGGTGATGCGACACCAGGCGGATGGAGCGATGACACCGACTTGACCTACGATGCAAGTACAAAAACCTATTCAGGCATTGTTGCTTTGGTTAGTGGTGGTAATAAACAATTTAAATTCAGGTTTAACCATGGCTGGGATACTAACCTTGGTGGCACAACAGGCAGCCTTTCGCAAAACGGACCAAATATTGATCCTCCAGGAACCGGCAACTATAAAATAGTGCTTAATGCCAACGCAAACACCTTTACCATTACAAAACAATAAGATACTTATTTACGGTTGATTGATTTGAAAGGCCCGCCCGGTGAAAACCAGCGGGTCTTTTTAGTTCATTGGTTCACTGGTTCATTAGTTTATTGGTCCTATCCGCAGGTCATTGGCTGTATAAAAAAAGCGATTGGGGCTACCAATCGCTTTTTTGTTTATTGCTTTACGTTAGCCGTCGGGCTAAAGAAGCAGACCAATGAACCAGTGAACAAATGAACCAAAAGAACTATCGTTCTTTTATATCCTTATACTCCCGGTCGGTATCGCCGGTATAAATCTGGCGCGGGCGGCCGATGGGTTCTTTATTAGCTTTCATCTCTTTCCATTGGGCAATCCAGCCTGGTAAGCGGCCAAGGGCAAACAATACGGTAAACATTTCAGTTGGGAAACCCAATGCCCGGTAAATGATGCCCGAGTAAAAATCAACATTAGGGTACAGCTTGCGCTCAACAAAATATGGATCTTTCAGGGCAACTTCTTCCAGCTTTTTAGCTATCTCCAATACCTCGTCATTGATGCCTAATTTTTCTAATATATCATCACAAGCTTTCTTAATAATCTTAGCCCTCGGGTCGAAATTCTTATACACCCGGTGACCAAAGCCCATTAAACGGAAAGGATCGTTTTTATCCTTTGCCTTGGCTATCCATTTATCTGTATCTCCGCCATCGTTTTTAATTTTCTCCAGCATTTCTATCACCGCCTGATTGGCGCCACCGTGCAGCGGACCCCACAATGCCGAAATACCTGCCGAAATAGAGGCATATAAATTAGCATCTGATGAGCCTACAATACGCACTGTTGAGGTTGAGCAGTTTTGCTCATGATCGGCATGCAGTATCAGTAATTTGTTCATTACATCCACCACTACCCTATCAACCTTGTAATCTTCTGTACGCTCGGCAAAAGTCATGTACAGGAAATTGGTCACGTAGTCGTATTTGTTTTGAGGATAAACAACTGGATGGCCTAACGATTTTTTGTAGATCCATGAAACTACGGTACTCATTTTGGCCAGCAGTTTTATGATTTCGAGGTTTACTTCCTCGGCAGATAAACCGGCTTTTAATGATTCCGGGTTAAAAGCAGCCAATGCGCCAATTAACGACGACAACTGGCCCATAGGATGTGATTTTGACGGAAAGCCATCAAAAAACTTTTTCATATCCTCATGAACCAGGGTATGGCGGCTTATCTGGTATTGAAAATCGGTTAACTCCTGTTCTTTAGGTAATTCGCCATATATCAAAAGGTAGGCTACCTCAATAAAACTGGCATTCTCGGCCAGTTGCTCTATAGAGTAGCCACGATATTTAAGGATGCCTTTTTCACCATCCAAAAAAGTAATAGCGCTTTTGGTAGCACCTGTATTTTTGTAGCCGATATCCAGCGTTACGTAACCGCTTTGATCTCTTAGTTTTGAAATATCTATCGCTTTTTCGCCTTCTGTACCCTCAATTACCGGGAGTTCAAATGTTTTATCACCAATTTTTAGCTGTGCTGTTTCCGACATAGAAATTTTTGTATCTGCAACAAATGTAATTAAATCTGCGTATTAATACCCGCTAAGATAATTTACTATTTGTAAATTTTTAACTGCAAAATTATTAAATTACCCCTCTTTTGCTAAGTAATATTGTCCTGAATCATTAAAAAGTATTCGTTAATGTCGTTGAAAGTTAAAACAGTATTAATAATCCAAAACGACGAAACAATTTACCGGTTATTGCTCATCGGCTTATTTATTGCAAGCCCTTCGCTACACTATCTTTGTTATTATAACTCATATGACCCTATTTGGTTGAGGCTTATTAATAGTTTTTTGTGCATTGTTTCACTTGGCCGGTCTTTTGGCACCAACAAAGCCGTTTACAATACAAGTACTTACATCACAATTTTCTCCTTTCTGATCATTAACAATTACTTTTTATTAAGTATAAACGGGTTTGAGCATGCGTACCTTTTTAGTTCTATAACCATTTTTATAGCACTCACACTGTTTTGTAAAAAAGGCTGGGAGTTTGTTGCTATATGCGGGCTTAACCTGCTGGTAATTATAACCGCTTACGCTAATGCCCCGCGGCTAAATATTTCCCTTCCTGTGCTGGTGGTGCTTATTATCATTTTTACCATTATAGCTTACGTATCTTTTCTTGTTGTTAAGGCGTATCAATACCGGCTGAAAAACGCGGTGGATAAAATGGTTAATCTTAATAATAACCTTCACTCGCTTATAGGCTCTTTTAATGATATGGTATTTGAGTTTGATGAGACCAGGCTTTGTCTTAATGTATGGTATAACGAACTGATTGAACGGTCGGCCGATCCAAAAGCAATTGTTGGCAAGCGACTTGAAGAGGCACTGCCACCCGATAGAGCAAAAAAGTATATTGATTGCCTTGATTACGTGATAGCAAACCGTTTACCTATGTCTATTGAATTTGTATCCGATTACGGCACAAACCAATGGTTCAGGTGTAATATGATGCCTATTTATGAGCGTAATGGAAATTATACCGGGCGAATATCTGCCGCATTGATTGATATATCTGAGCAAAAGAAAAACGCAGACGCATTGAAGGCCAACGAGGCACTGTTGCTTGAGGCGCAGGCTATATCAAAAACCGGTAACTGGTGGTATGATAGCGTCACAAGTGAAACCTATTGGTCAGATAATTTATTCAGTCTCCTCGAGATTGACAGCATCCCTGCCAACATCAGCAAATTTCATTATTATATCAGCCTCATTCATCCCGACGACCGCAAAAATGCCGAAGCTTACCTTTCGAGTGTTCACCACACAACGCTGGCGCAGTTTGAGCATAAGTTTATTACACCAAAAGGCACCGTAAAATACATCAAAATCATCCGCGGTAACCTGTTGCAGGCCGATGATGGCAGCAGTAAAAGAATTTTTGGGGTGCTACAGGATATTACCGAAGCTAAATTATCCGAAAAAGCGATAAAAGTTAGCCAGGTAGAATTGATGGAAGCCCAAACCATAGCCAAAATAGGTAACTGGAAATGGAACCTGACTACAAACCTACTCAGCTGGTCGGAGGAGTTAAACATTATCCACGAAGTTTCGGCCGTTCACCTGCTCGGGTTAAAACAGATGACCTTATTATTAAAGTATGTTCATCCAAATGACAGGCATGTTTTAAAACAATTAATCAGGACACCCGAAAATTTAAAAGATATCTCGCAGGAGTACCGCATAATTACGCCCAATGGCAATGTAAGATACTTAAGTGTAATTATAGGTAAGCTGATGAGGCGCGACGATGGCAGCATTCGTAAAATCATCGGTACCTTACAGGATGTAACCGAACGCAAACAAGCCGAATTAGACTACCGGCAATCAGAAAGCAAATACAAACTGGTTTTAGAAACCATTAACCTGGCGGCAGTTACTTTAGATAAAAACGGCAACATTATATTTTGCAATAAATACCTGACCAAGCTACTTGGCTACTCCCAGGCCGAAATTGTTGGCATGAACTGGATGGATCATTTTATACCGGGCGATTTAAAAAACTTCATGCACAACTGGTTTAAAAACAATGCGGTTGAAGCCCATTTTATTAACCCCATTATATGCCGCAACGGCGAGGAACGGGTTATGAGCTGGCAAAACACCATCATTTTTGACGAAAACGGCGACCTGCGAGAAACCACCAGCATAGGCGAAGACATAACCGACCAGCAAAAAGCACGACAGGAGTTGATCTGGGCTAAAGACGTAGCCGAGAAAGCATCAAAATTCAAATCGGAGTTTTTGTCGATCATGAGCCATGAGATACGTACCCCAATGAACGCGGTTATTGGCACTACCAATTTATTACTCTCAGAAAATCCACGACCCGGGCAACTGGAGTACCTGAATACGCTAAAATTCTCGGGCGAGAACCTGCTGGCCATCATAAATGACATTTTGGATTATAATAAAATTGAGGCGGGCAAACTTGAGCTTAACAAATCGCCTTTCAACCTTCATCAATTGATCCATAAAATAAAGCAGTCTTTTCACCCCAGGGTTGCCGAAAAGCAATTATCCCTGGATGCTGTAATTGACGAAGGTATACCAGAAATGGTAACCGGTGACAACATGCGCTTAAGCCAGGTATTAAACAACCTGGTAAGCAATGCCGTGAAGTTTACACATGTAGGCGGTGTTTCCATTAAGCTGGAGAAAGAACAGATAAGCAACACGGTGGTTACCGTGAAGTTTACTGTTGCCGATACCGGGATAGGCATCAGTCCCGACAGCTTTGATATTGTTTTTGATCCGTTTATGCAGGACAAGCAGGTAATTAATAATGACTATGGCGGTACCGGCCTTGGCCTGGCCATTACCAAACGCCTGGTTGAGCTGCACAACAGCACCATATCTGTTACAAGCGAACTGGGGAAGGGCACATCCTTTATATTCGCCATTGCCTTTAATATAGCTCCAAAAACCATCGGCCATCAAGCGATGACACCTGCTGTGGCCGGGCTTACATTTAGCCTTACCGGGATGAATATATTGGTTGTTGACGACAATAAGATGAACCTGATGATTGCCACCCGCTTTTTGAGGAAGTGGAATGCCGCTGCCGACGAAGCACTAAACGGCGAGATAGCTGTAAACATGGCAAACAACAACAAATACAACCTTATTATTATGGATTTGCAGATGCCGGTAATGGATGGATTTGAAGCCACGGCTATTATCAAAAAATTACACCCCGACATCCCTATTATCGCGCTAACGGCCGATGCTATGCCCGAAACCTACAATAAAGCCCTTGAAGCGGGCATGAGCGATTACCTTACCAAACCATTTGCACCCGAAGCCTTGTTTGAAAAAGCGGCCAAATATTACAAACCTCCGGTCAACGTTAATAAATAAAAGAAGCTGCTAATTCATCTTTTCCTTAACAGATCCGCATTCTTTCATCTGTTCGGGAAAGTATGGGTTTTGTATTTTTTTATCCAACGACAGCCAGTACCCGCCGTTACCGCTATCGGCCATAGGGCAATAGTCAACATAAATGGCGGTGGTTTTTATTTTGCTTCCTTTTACCAGTGCAATCACATCGCTACTTAAGGTTAAAAAGGCAGCACGCTGATCATTAATATCATCGGTTACAGCTATTTTCCTGGTAAGGGTAGCTGTTTCTGAGCAACCTTTAATACCAATAAGTTTATTTTCAAGTACCGAAGCCGCTGCCTTAATTCCCGCTACATCCGATTTCAGGAACTGGTCTTTTAGCGCGATATAAGCAGAAAAAACATGGGCTGTATTAGCAGTATCCGCAATTTTTGCATCTACAACTTTTACAGTGGCGGTATCGGTTTTGGCAAGCTCCTGCTGCTTTGCATTTTGGTTACATGCCGATGTGGCTACCAGTGCGGCAACAACAGAAATAAGGTTTACAATTTTCATTTATTACGTTAGTTAGTCCGTATTGCTTCAACAGGGTCAAGTACCGATGCAAAATAGGCAGGAATAATCCCAGATAAAACACCTGTTATCAGCGAAAAGCTTAAGCCAGTAACAATGTTTGAAGCGCCAAGTATCACCTGTACATCAAATACCGCTTTGATACCGAATGTTAAAAAGTATACAAACAAAAGCCCTATCAACCCACCCATGAGACAAAGCGATACGGATTCGATTAAAAACTGTAATAGTATGAAATATCTTTTTGCTCCCAATGATTTTTGGATGCCTATAATGTTAGTACGCTCTTTTACCGACACAAACATGATGTTGGCTATACCAAACCCGCCAACCAGCATCGAAAATAAACCTATTATGGCTCCCCCGGTATTTAAAACTTTAAAAACGCTATCTAATTGCTGGGTTAGCATGGTGGTGCGGTTAAGCGCGAAGTTATCTTCAACCCCAGGCCTTAAACTCCTGATTGAACGCATCAGCCCCCTGATCTCGCTTTCCACATCATCTGTAGGGATGCCATCTTTGCCGCGCACAATAATTGAGGGGTGATAATTTTCGGCCTGGATATCTATCAGGTTATGGGCAAAGTTTAACGGCAAAAGCACTTCCTTATCAGTTGATATGCCCAGCATATCTTTTCCCTGTTTTGAAAATACGCCAACAACCGTAACATACCGCCCCATTACTTTTATCTGCTTGCCTACCGCATCGCCCGCCGGGAAAAGATTTTGGGCTATATCAAAACCAATATCAGTTATGGGGGCACCGGTTTTTGACTCCATATCGGTAAAATACCGGCCTTCGGCAAAATCAAAATTCCAGGTTTTATTATGATCTTGTGAGGCTGCATCTATTTGTGCGCCATCAACTGTATTACTTTTATATTTAATAGTGCGGTTATCAATACTAATTTCGTACGATAATGCTTTGGCGGTTTGGCTACGGCGAGATAGTTCATTAAAATCCTTAAGTTTTGCAACCGGCCTTTGCAGATATTTCCACCACGGAAAATCGCTGCCCCCTACCCATGGCCATTTTTCAACATAAATACTATTGTTGCCCAGCTTATTAACGCTGCTTTGCAGGTTATTTCGCAGGGTATCAACAGCCGAAAATACAGCTATAATGGTGAATATGCCTATGGTTACCCCTAATAACGAAAGCGTTGTGCGGGTTTTGTTTTGTTTTAGCGCATCAAAAGCAAACAAAAAGCTTTCCCCGAAAAGTTTTAAAAACAGCATATAAACTTATTTTGGTTTCAATGGTTAACCTTACTGCATTTGCACCGTAGCAAAAGCCAAAAAGAACAGATTTTACCCGGTTGAATGTTTTTGTTTTTTAGACGGTATTGCTGCGTTTAAGTTACAGCATTTTAATATTAAACTTAAAGGTTTATAAAATAACAACACCCTTAAAAAAATCCGTGAATTTAACAAAAAAATTCATACATTTGCGCCCTGAAAATTCATATACACAAACATGAAATTATCTCAATTTAAATTCAATTTACCAGAGTCATTAATTGCACACAATCCATCAGCTACCCGCGACGAAGCCCGTTTAATGGTATTACACAAAGATTCTGGCAAAATTGAGCATAAAATATTTAAAGACGTACTTGACTATTTTGATGATAAGGATGTAATGATCCTTAACAATACTAAAGTATTCCCTGCCCGTTTGTATGGAAATAAAGAAAAAACTGGCGCAACTATCGAAGTTTTTTTATTACGCGAGCTAAACAAAGAACTACGTTTATGGGATGTACTGGTTGATCCGGCCCGTAAAATACGCGTAGGCAATAAATTATATTTTGGCGATGACGATTTGTTAATTGCCGAAGTTGTTGACAATACCACCTCACGTGGCCGTACCATCCGCTTTTTGTTTGATGGTACCGACGAGGAATTCCGCCGCAATGTGGAGATCCTGGGCGAGACGCCGCTGCCGAAATACATTAAGCGTAAAGCTACTGCCGAAGATAAAGAACGTTATCAAACTATTTTTGCCAAACACGAAGGCGCTGTAGCTGCCCCTACTGCTGGTTTGCACTTTAGCCGCGAGCTGATGAAACGCCTTGAATTAAAAGGTGTTGATTTTGCCGAAGTTACCCTTCACGTAGGTTTAGGAACTTTCCGCCCGGTTGAGGTTGAAGATTTAACCAAACACAAAATGGATTCGGAGCAGTTTATTATCGAACAAAAACAAGCCGATATTGTAAACCGCGGTATTGAGCGCAAAGCACGTATATGTGCTGTTGGCACTACCTCGATGCGTGCCATCGAATCGGCAGTATCTGCGGGTAAAACATTAAAAGCCGCCAACGATTGGACCAGCAAGTTCATTTTCCCTCCGTACGATTTTAGCATTGCAAACTCCATGATCACCAACTTCCACACACCAGAATCAACCCTGTTGATGATGGTATCGGCATTTGGCGGTTACGAGCATGTAATGAATGCCTATGAAGTTGCCGTTAAAGAAAAATATCGCTTCTACAGCTATGGTGATGCCATGCTGATTATATAAGTCTAGATCTGAGATTTTTAGAAATGAGATATGGGACTAAAGCTCATAGCTCATTTTTTTTGTTTTAGATTTACTAAGAATTAACATCATCCTGAATTGTAAAATTCAAGGTGGCTCTGAACTGAAAAATGACAAAATAAATCTATGTCATTGCGAGGCACGAAGCAATCGCGAGCTATGCAAATTGGCTATGCTTGCCACGAGATTGCCACGCTATCGCTCGCAATGACATAAGGTATTTGCTATAGATTGTAACCAGGCCTGTGTTCGCCGATTTTTTAACAGGCATAACGATTAAAAGAAATTAAGCACCGATGACCGACGCTAATCTCAAATCTCCTATCTCACATCCCACATCTAAGTATGTTATTATAGTAGCCGGCGGCTCGGGTACCCGTATGCAGGCTGCGGTGCCAAAACAATTTCTTTTGGTTAACGGCCTGCCGGTAGTGATGCATACTATGCTGGCGTTTTTTAATTCGGGCGTGAACCCCGATATCGTACTTGTGCTTCATCCCGATTTTCATGCATATTGGCATGAGTTGTGCAAAAAACACAGTTTCAGCATACCCCACCTATTGGTTGCCGGTGGCGAAACGCGCTTTCATTCTGTAAAATACGGATTGAGCGCCATTGAAGGCAACGACGACGCTTTGGTTGCCGTGCACGACGCTGTGCGACCGCTCACCAGCGCCTTCGTTATCCAAACATCATATAATCATGCCGGCGAACACGGCAATGCGGTAACGGCCGTTAAAAGCCGCGATTCGGTAAGGCAGGGCAATGCCGATAAATCGGTAAGTTTATTGCGGGATGAAGTTTACCTGGTGCAAACGCCCCAGACTTTTAAAGCCGGTTTATTAAGAAAAGCTTATGAACAAGCCTTCAGCCCCAAATTTACCGATGATGCCAGCGTTGTTGAACAAACTGGTATTGATATCCAACTTACCGGGGGCAGTCATGAAAACATCAAAATTACGTTTCCCGAAGATATAGCAATTGCAGAATTGCTGTTGAATAAAAAAAGCCATTAACCTTGTCGGCTAATGGCTTTTTATTTGCCTAAGGTTGTTATGCTCTTCGGATAACGCCTAAAAGCACAGCTATAATAGCTATAACCAAAAGGATGTGAATTAAGCCACCGCCAAATGGGTGAATAAATGCTCCGAATAGCCATCCTATTACCAGGATAACCGCGATGATGTACAATAAGCCTCTCATTTTTGTATGTTTTTAAAGTGATAAATGTGTTAAGCTTATTACTAAAATCATTCCAAAAATGCAGGCTAAATAAAAAAGCCCCTTTCAGAGGCTTTTTTATGCTGATTAGTATTCGTCTTCGTTAAAAAAGAAATCATCTTTGGTCGGATAATCCGGCCATATCTCTTCTATATTTTCGTACGGTTCACCATCATCTTCCAACGCCTGCAGGTTTTCAATCACCTCAACAGGGGCTCCGGAACGGATAGCATAATCAATTAATTCATCTTTTGTTGCTGGCCATGGGGCATCTTCAAGATGCGATGCAAGTTCAAGTGTCCAATACATATTTCTCTATATTTTATAATTTATCAGTAAATTAACTTTTTCGCAAAACTATAATATTTTTAAGTGGAATATCAATATTTTTTTTCACATTATCAAATTCTCGGTATCCATTGATTTTCAGGCACTTTATTATCATATCCAATTTTACGGGCCAAAGTAAACAGGTAATCGCTCAGCCTGTTCAGGTAAATATTCACTTTTTCATCTACAGTACTCCCGGTAGCCAGTTCAACAGTTATCCGCTCGGCACGCCTGCATATACATCTTGCAATATGGCAAAACGAAATGGCATTACTGCCACCTGGTAAAATAAAATGACGCAGCTCGGGCAATTGTTCATTCATGCTGTCCATTTCCTGTTCAAGCAACTCCACATCTTCCATATGCAAATCAGGTATCACCATTTTTGACCGTTCGGGATCTGCCGCCAAACAGGAGCCTATTGTAAACAATCTGTCCTGTATCTGCTTCAATATCTCCTTATCATGATCTGCAATATCCTGATCGCGAATAAGGCCAATGTACGAGTTTAGCTCATCAACAGTTCCATAGCTTTCAATCCGCAAGTGGTATTTAGCTACCCGGGTGCCGCCTATCAATGATGTAAACCCTTTATCTCCTGTTTTAGTATATATCTTCATGAATTCTTTTCGTACCCATTTCGGCCAAAGTGAATATATCACTTTTACTGGAAACAAATAGCGCAATTCCAATATTATAACACAACACTTTTGTTTAATTTTTACATATAAAATGCTTTTATAAAATGATAGCATTAAACTTGCACCTATAATATAGTCAAAACCGTTATTTAATGAAAATCATGAAATCGATCATATTATCATCTAAACTATTGTTCCTTGCCGCCAGCACCATGATTATATCATCTGTTAGCTGCGGCGGCAGCACCGGGGATAAAAAAGCTCAGAATACTGCCTCAATAGCTGCAACTGCACCTAAGGCATCCATCAGCAGTATACTTACCGAAAAACAATTCAATGATCTTTTCCCGCAGCGCGATAAATTTTATACTTATGCCGCATTTATTAAAGCGGCAGATGAATTAGGGCAGATTAAAGTAAAAATATCCCGCAGGGCTGTGTCTGTTTATCAATTTATCCGCACCAACAAAAAAACCGGCAAAGATTCCGTGGCACGCCAGGATGCCGATTGGAATGAAGAGTGGGCCAAAAAGAAACCTGACAGTGTGTTTACTGTTGACTATGGCGACTTTTGCACTGCCTCGGCAGCCGATATCAACAAAAAAGAACTCGCGGCATTTTTTGCACAAATAGCCCACGAAACGCGCCACGGTATGAACGGTAGTTATACCGACGGATTAATGCTGATACATGAAGACAATACATCAAATGTGTATGTATCCGACAGCGACGAATATCCTGCGATTAAAGGCAAAAAGTACTATGGCCGCGGCCCTATGCAATTAAGTTATAACGGAAACTATGGTTTTGCCTCGAACATTATTTTTGGTAACTCAAAAATCTTGCTCAACAACCCCGAGCTGGTGGAGCAAGATGCGGTAATAGCTTTTAAAGCTGCCATATATTTTTGGATGACACCCGAAACCCACAAACCATCGGCCCATGATGTAATGACCGGAAAATGGCAACCGACAGCTAATGATAAAGCAAATGGCCGTACCACACCGGGCTTTGGCATGACTATCAACATTGTTAACGGCGACGTAGAATGCGGCAAAGGCGATAACTTTGGAATGACAGACCGAATTGGTTTCTACCAGTTCTTTTTAAAGAAGCTTGGCATCAGCGATCCAAATTGTGCATGTTCATGCGCTACAATGAAGCCCTATAAATATTAAAACATACTTAACCATCTTTCAACGTAAATAACCGTAATAAACACAGCAGGCATATAGCTTCATAATCTTATATTTAGACTATGAAAAAGCTTGCTTTATTTTTCTTGTTAATCACAATTGTACACGTTTGCCTTGCGCAAACCGGCACCAAACCGAATAAAAGCCGCGAGGTAGTGAGAGACGCGGTCATTAAAAAAAATTTAGCCCCTCAATTTATTAGCCGGGACTTTGCCAAACTGTGGACAAAAACAACAAATCAAAACATTTATGGGTTTATAGGAGATCAATACCAACGTATTCGTATTAAATTTTTATCGGTTAAAAAGATGCTGGTAACTAATACCTATACAGTCGGAGGTAAATCAATGGTTAAAACCAACATCTGCGACTTTACCGGAACTATCGCCATAACCGATATATCTAAGCTTGAAAATATTTCCTATGGAGTCGATGACGGATATAAAAACAAAGGCATAAAGGGCCGGTTTGTAATGAAAGGAAATTACATCTTTGCCGAAACCAAAGGACAGCCTCATTCCGGCACATTTGAAGGAAGCTTCGAAACGTCTTTCTATTTAGATAAAAGCAACAATATTGTTTACGATGATATTGATTTAGATGCCGACGGCTATACCAATAATGAATTTACAGGGCACTGGAAAATGTACGATAGTAATTTTACACAACGCTGTAACTGGGGCGACTTTCGGGTACCAAATTGTGGCGATTTGGATATAGGTGCGGGCGAGTTTAGCCCCAACGATAAATACTTAAAATATGGATGGCAACCCGTTAGAGATGCTTATGTTGGCAATAAACCAAGTTCAAAACTGGCTTTAATGACAGAAAAGGCCGAATGGTGGAAATAACTACTGTTATGTTAATTTTAAACGATGAAAGGCCTTGGTTCTAGTCAAGAAAGTCCACTCGTAACTCAAGACCCAGAACTTTTAACCTAACGCTATCTTTTCAACGTAAAAGTAAAAGTAGTAAACTCATCAATAACCGAGTTAATCTTTACAGTGCCGCCTAATGCCTCAACCAGGCTTTTTACCGTACTTAAACCAACACCCGAGCCATGTTCATCAAACCTGTCTTTAATGCCCAGTGTAGTCATCGGTTCAAATATTTTAGTGTGGTTTTCCGGGGCAATGCCTATGCCGTTGTCGGTAATAGTAAAAGTGTAAAACCAGCTGTCGGCAGTAAATTCAATTTGTATAATACCCTCTGGCTTGTTGCTATAACGGATAGCGTTATTGATCAGGTTAGTCATGATCTGCTCAAACGCAACAACCGACGTTGTAATTTTAACAGGCCGCGATAATATGTTAACAGTAAAGGCAGCAGGTACATTTACCATTTTAAGCACATCGTTTAACAAGCGCACTACCTCAACTTCCTCCCTGTTCTGCATCAACACCTTACTCGATTTGGAATAGTCGAGCATCTTTTCAAGCAACGAGATCAATTTATAAGACGATGCATTAATGATATCCAGGAATTTGTTCCCTTTTTCATCAAGCTTATCTTTAAACCTATCTTTTAATACCTGCCCTGTAAGCAAAATATTGGTGAGCGGGTTACGGATATCATGAGCCGCCATTATGGCAAATTTTTCAAGATATTGATTTGATTCTTCCAGTTGGAGCCGGGTTGTGTTAAGCTCATTAACTTTCTTTTTAAGCTCAAGCTGTGCAACCACCTGGTTAGCCAGTGCTTTAAGGGCAAGTATTTGGGCGTTATTAAGCTGGCGGGCTTTATGATCAATAACGCAAAGTGTGCCCAGGGCATAGCCATCCGGATTAATAAGCGGCACACCAGTATAAAAAACAACCTGTGGGGTACCAGTTACCAGTGGATTATCGGCAAATCGTTCATCAATTTGCGCATCGGGAACAACCATTACCTTTTCAGGCTCTAAAATAGCATGGGCACAAAAAGCAAGCTCTTTAGGTGTTTGAGTAACTTCAAGACCTTTATTTGATTTAAACCATTGCCTGTCGTCATCAATTAAGCTAACCAGCGAAATAGGCGTTTGACAAATTTCAGATGCAATGAGGGTGATTTCGTCAAAACCCTGCTCAGGCAAAGTATCCAGAATTTGGTAGGAGTTTAAAGCGGCAAGGCGCTCATTTTCATTTTCCGGAACTGGGGGTTTTATCATTAAATTTTACCGATAACAAAACAGCTTCTAAGTTAAAGAAATGTTATTGCAATTAAGGGGTATTTGTATCATTAAAATTACACGTCGGCGGCGTATGCAATAAACCAACTGCAGACTTTGCATTTCCCACCCATCAAATGCAAAATATCCCGAAAGGCCAACCTCCCGGGATATTTCATAGCTTAAATATTTCGTCCGAAGTTTATTTTTTAGCTTGTTGCTGATTTTTCATCATTTCTTCCATACGGGCCTGGAAACCTGATTTCTTTTTCTTTTCCTCGGGTTTCTTTTTGTTCTCCTGGATTTGGGCATGAATCTTTTTATCATCAACCATGAACTTAATCAGGTATTGCTGTAAAAAGGTAAGCATGTTGGCCAAAAAGTAGTAATAATTCAAACCTGATGGATAGCTATTCAGGGTGATCAGGAATATCAGCGGCGTAATGTAACCGATATATTTCATCTGCCCGGTAGCTCCCGAAATCTGGTTATTGAAATAAGTATAGATCAATGTAGAAATGGTCATCAGCAAACACATCAAACTGATGTGATCAACATTCATGATAGGCGCAAATTTAATTACCGAGTCATAAGTTGATAAATCGTGCATCCACAAAAAGCTTTGCCCGCGCAGCTCAAATAAGCTTGGGAAAAACTTAAAGAAGGCGATAACAATTGGCATCTGTATTACCAAAGGCAAACAGCCGCCCAATGGATTTACACCCGCTTTTTTATAAAGCTTCAGGTATTCCTGTTGTAAAAGCGTTGGGTTATCCTCCCCAACCTTAGTCTTTATCTCGTCMATTTCGGGCTTCAGCACACGCATTTTAGCCATAGACAGGTATGATTTGTAAGTAAGCGGCGATAATACCAGCTTAAGGGCAATTGTCAGTATCAAAATGATTAACCCATAATTCCAGTTAAACTGGTTCAGGAAGTTAAACAACGGCAATACCGCAAACTGATTGATGTATTTTAAAGGCCCCCAGCCCAGGTTAACCAGCTTCTGTAAATCAGCTCCCTGTGCTTTTAGCGTTGAGTAGCGGTTGGGGCCAAAATAAAACTCCAAAGGAACGCTACCATCGGCCGAGCGTGCCAAAGTTAAATCGGCCTTTAATTGCCTAACATCAGTGGTATCGGCCACATCAGTGGTAGCTGCAAGGCTTGATTTGCTTATGCCATTTTTAGCAATCAGCGCGTTTGAGAAAAAGTGTTGTTTAAAGGCAACCCAATTCATCTTTTTGTCGGCCACTTCTTTTTGATCGTCCTTATTTTCGTTCAGCCAATCAATAGTACCTTCGGTATTATAATAGTAAACAGTGGTATACTGGCGCTCCTGTTTCATATCCTTTTCCTGTTTGTGCAGGCTGGCTGCCCAGTTCAGGTTAAGGTTGCTGCTGTTGGCCATAACACCATCAAGGCCGGTTGGCTTAATGGTAAGGCCTAATTTAAAGCCGGTACCTTTTAAGCTATATACATAATCAATATACTGGGTTGGGCTGTAGCTTAAACGCAGGGTAATGGAAGCCGAATCTTTTTCGGCTACTTTTAAATCGGTTCCGCCTGGTGTAAAATAATACTCGTCGGTGTTGATGTTTTTAGCGCCAACGTTAAAGTTTAAGCCAAAATGATCTTTATCGCCACTGAACAATACCAGCGGCTTTTTATCAAAGGTTTTGTAGTTTTTTAACTCAACCGATGCTACTTTACCCCCCTTAGTATTCAGTTTAACTAATAACTCCTGGTTTTCTATGGTGATAAGTTTCTCGCTGCCTACAGATGCCGCGCCGAAGGGGCTTTTTAAAGTTGCAGAATCGGCAACGGTTTTAACCGCGGCTTTAGCAGTATCAAACTTAGCAGCTACCGGCGTATTGGCTTTATTGAACAAGCCTTTTTTTACTGAATCCTGGTGCTCTATCAGTCTGTTTTTCTTTAATTCGGCATCGCTCGGCTTTAAAAAATAAATTGAGCCGGCTATGATAGCCATAATCAGGAATAATCCTGTGAAAGTATTTTTATCCATTATATTGTATCGTACAATTACTTATTTCTTACGGGCATAAGCCAGTGAAGCGGCGACAAAGTTAATAAAAAGTGGGTGCGGATTCGCAACTGTTGATTTTAATTCGGGATGAAATTGCGCGCCCACAAAAAACGGGTGATTTTTCAACTCTACAACCTCTACCAAATTATTCTCGGGATTAATTCCTGAAGGGATTAAACCCGCGGCTTCGTACTGTTTTAAGTAGTTATTATTAAACTCATAACGGTGACGATGCCTTTCGGATATGCTGGTTTTGCCATATATACCAGCAGCCTTACTGTTCTTTTTCAATTCGCAGGCATAAGCTCCAAGTCGCATGGTGCCACCTTTGTTGGTGATTGTTTTCTGATCTTCCATCATACCAATAACAGGGTGCTTGGTTTCGGGGTTCATCTCGGTACTGTTGGCATTTTCAAGCCCCAACACGTTACGGCCAAACTCTACTACCGCGCATTGCATGCCCAAACAAATACCAAAGAAAGGTATATTATTTTCGCGAACATAGCGGATAGCCTCAATTTTACCTTCAAAACCGCGTTCGCCAAAACCAGGGGCAACCAGTACACCGTGCATGCCTTTAAGCTTTTCAATAGCGTTTTCGGGCGTCAGGCTTTCTGATGGTATATATTCAACCCTTACCTTACACTCTTTGGCAGCGCCCGCGTGGATGAACGCTTCGGTGATAGATTTATAGGCATCCGGCAATTCTACATATTTGCCTACCAGGGCAATGCGTACATCGGCCGTAGGGTTTTTTAAGCGGCCCAGGAAATCTTTCCAATTTTCGAGGCTTGGCTCATTTTTGTGCGATAGTTTTAATTTGGTAAGTACAGTTTTATCCAGTTGCTCTTTCAGCATCAATAAAGGCACATCGTAAATGGTTGATGCATCGATAGATTCAATAACCGCGTTGATATTCACGTTACAGAAAAGCGCGATTTTTTTACGGATATCCATATTCAGGTGATGCTCGGTACGGCAAACCAAAATATCCGGCTGAATACCGTATTCAAGCAACATTTTTACCGAGTGCTGCGTTGGTTTTGTTTTCAATTCGCCTGCTGCAGCAAGGAAAGGAACCAAAGTAAGATGGATAACCAATGAGTTACCAGAGCCTATCTCCCACCTAAACTGGCGTACAGCCTCGATATAAGGTAAAGATTCGATGTCACCCACAGTACCACCCAGTTCGGTAATCACGATATCGTAATCGCCGCTTTCGCCAAGGATGCGAAAATTGCGCTTAATTTCGTCGGTAATGTGCGGTACTACTTGTACAGTTTTACCTAAAAAAGCACCCTCGCGCTCTTTATTGATCACATTTTGATAAATGCGGCCGGTAGTAATGTTATTGGCTTTTGACGTTGGGGTATTTAAAAAGCGTTCGTAATGACCAAGATCTAAATCTGTTTCGGCACCATCCTCGGTTACATAGCATTCGCCATGCTCGTAAGGGTTTAACGTTCCCGGATCGATATTGATATAGGGGTCAAACTTTTGGATTGTGACACGATAACCGCGCGATTGAAGTAATTTGGCTAATGAGGCTGAGATAATACCTTTCCCTAAAGACGAGGTAACGCCACCCGTAACAAAAATATATTTAGTCATGATTTTTTTGAAAAATGGCTGCGGTTTTATGCCKAAACCAAATGTTTGTGTACGGGATACAAAAGTAAGAAAATTTTCAGGCTTTGGCGTACTTGTTGAGAAAAAAACGGTCGGACCACGGTGCTTAGTAAGCACCAGTATTTATAACATTTTATAATTGAGATAATTACAAAATAAACAAAGTAATGAAATGACAGTAGCTAAACTATTGTCTTATTCCTGCTATACAAAGCTATTTTGCGGTGAAGCTCGTTAGGATTAAATGGCTTGCTCACATAATCATTCATCCCTACTGTAAATGCCATATCCTGTATATCCAGCATGGCCGAAGCGGTAAGGGCTATAATGGGCAGGTTTTTATACTTCTCGCCCGCTAAGTTACGTATTGCCTTGGTGGTTTGGTAGCCGTCCATTTCGGGCATCTGTAAATCCATCAGCACCATATCGTAATCACGGGTTTGTACCAGCATCAATGCAATTTCGCCATTCTCGGCCACATCACACTCTACATCCCATTGCTTCATAAAATGCTTGGCCAGTATTACGTTAATCTGGTTATCCTCGGCAATGAGCAACCTGGTCCCTTTCAAACTTTTTAAGGCGTAAAACTCATCGCTGTCAGATGTACTGCTTAAGTGTCTTTTGCTTTTTTTAAACGCCAGGCTAAAGCTAAAAACAGACCCTACGCCAAATTCGCTTTTCAATTTTATATCGGTACCCATTAATTGCAAAAGGCGTTTTGTAATGGTTAGACCTAAGCCTGTGCCTCCGTATTTGCGGGTAGTATCGGTGCTGGCCTGGCTAAAGCTATCAAAAATATGGTCAATTTTATCGGGCATAATTCCTATGCCTGTATCAGCAACTTCAAAATCAATGATTGATTTATCGCCATCGTTACCGGCCATTGTAGCTGTAATGGTAACCTTTCCTTTTTCGGTAAATTTAACAGCATTGCTTATCAAATTGGTTAAAATCTGTCCTAACCGCACCGGATCGCCTATAATAGCGTTTGGCAGGTCATGATCCATCATTAGTTTTATCTGGATGTTTTTTTCATTTGCCTTTTGTAAAAGAGATAAACGGGTGTTTTTTATCAAATCGATAATACTAAAATCAACGTGTTCAAATTCAATTTTACCTGCCTCTATCTTACTAAAATCCAATATATCATTAATAAGCACCAATAGGTTCTCGGCCGAAAACTTTAAAAACCCCAAAAACTCTTTCTGCTCGGGCTTAGGGTCCTGGTGAATGAGCAAGTGCGTAAAGCCTATTACGGCGTTCATTGGTGTACGTATTTCATGGCTCATGATACTCAGAAACTGAGCTTTGGCCATGGCCGCTTTTTCGGCAAGTTCTTTTGACTGAATAAGCTCTACCTCAAGCTCCTTGGCCTTGGCTATACGTTCCTGCAAAAAGCTGATGATATGGATAAGGTCATCGTCCGAGTCGGAAATTTTCAGTTCAACATCGGGGTTAAGCGCTTTTATGGCTTCCTTTAACTGTGTTATCGATCTTTTTTTGATCTCGTTTTGTTGTTTAAGATCGTCTGTTGCGGCCAGGTATTCGCGTTCGCTAATGTTAAAGGCATGATCGGCAAGCTTTATTGATTTGTCGAAGTTTTTAAAACTATTATCTACAGCACTCAAAAACTGCAAAATGGCCTCATCCTGCAGGTATCGGGCCGGCAGCATTTTTCTTATTTGCTTAGCTAACAGGTAATGGTAGTCCATAAATTAGTTCTCGGTAAAAGTGGTAATGGTCATGGTTTGGTTGTGCAGTTCGCAATTTGAGCCTTTGTTTAGTGGCGATAGCTCACCATAGGAGTAAAAGCCGGCAATAACCGTTTTATCGCCAAAAATTTCTTTAGCGGCCATCAATTCCTCGTCGGTACGTTCGTTAAGCACCAGTTTACGGCCTACACAACTCACCATAATAGCCAGATTTGTAGCTGCGATCCTATCCGAGGCATCTGTTGCCGCCGTTGATGATGCATCTATCAGCTTATCAAAATTGGCTTTCATCAGCCGCACATGGCTTCCTTCGGGCAGGTTGCCGGCAAAGGTCATGGATTTTTCCTGCTCATTTACACTCAAAATTGTACGCACCAGCCTTTTATCAGAGCCGGCTATGCTTAATGACAATGGAAACAATAAGGCCGACCCCGGTAATTCTTTTACATATTCGCCAAGATACTCCTTGTATAAGTCAAGCGCACTTTTATTATCAATCTCGAACAACACGTTTTTATCCGACCGGGTAATGGTACGTTGCGGGCCAAACTCGTCCCATCCTCCGCTTGAGCCGTGGCTGATAACTAAATCAGCGCCATAAAAACCTATAGCTGTTACATTACCTTGCGCGGGTATACTATTAAGGCTGGTAAAAGTGCTGTTAAACCTGGCTGCATCGCCTGCCAGGCCACCTGTTACCGGTATATTATCCAGGTTATCGCTGTTAAAACCAGCCACCAGGTCGCTGCCGTTAATAAACGTACCATCGGAAATAATGAACACGCATTTCAAGCCATTTTTATCCAGCTGCGACATCAGGTAGGCGCCGGTTTCAAAGCTGCTGGCCTGGCTGCTTACATGGGTTGTAGCACAACTTATGCTCGATTTTTCAAACTCGATGGCAGTAACTACTATGCTATCGTCATAAACCTCGTTGTCCAATATCTCGCCCGAAGTTGAAGAAAAAACAATATCGGCGATAGGATATTTTATTTTCAGATGCTCATATACTTCAGGCGCCGTAATTAGCTCCGCCGCGCCAAATACAAGCACAAGCTGGCATTTTGCTGAGTTAATTGCATTATCGGGGTTGAAATCGATCCACTTATTATTGATAAAATGATGCTGTGCGGTTTTCATAACTGAAAAGGTTTATCCTGGAGTATTTTTTGTAATTTAAACAAAAGAAAGAGCAATAACGGCCAAACCATTGAAAATTTGAACGATTTACTAAAAAGATACAATTCCTTAATTGTTGATTATTATGTTGCTTTCTTAATGGTTAACTAACCGGTTTATCCCGCTGTTGTTCAGGGTGCTTAATAAATCGGCTTATATGCTTTTACGTTTTATATTCAATAATGTTAATTTTTTTTGTTGCTATTGTCACAGCATTACGTAGCCGTATCGACTGCTACCTACCCACTCAAAATCAATAAGTTAAATTTTGTTAAAAGATGTTAAGCAGATGTTAATGCCCATGGCCTTCTGATATTTTACTTCGAAATTGTACCGCATTAACGTATGATAAAACAATTACAACCTTATTAATAATGCAGTACAACAAAATCAACAATCTGCTGGGCTGGCTTTGCCTGGTAATTGCCCTTGCAACCTACATTTTAACCCTCGAGCCATCAGTTAGCTTTTGGGATTGTGGCGAATTTATAGCCTGCGCTTATCGTCTGCAGGTATCGCATCAGCCGGGCTATCCTATGTTTGCCATGCTGGGCAAAGTATTTTCGCTGTTATCCATGGGCGACAATACCAAAGTACCCTATTTTACCAACCTCGGTTCGGCCCTTGCAAGCGCTGCCACGGTGATGTTTTTGTTCTGGACAATTACCGCGCTGGCCAAAAAGCTGCTTATCGCAAAAGGTGAAACAATCACATCATCACAGCTGATTGCGATAATGGGGGCCGGCCTGGTTGGTTCATTAGCGTTTGCTTATACGGATACCTTTTGGTTTTCGGCGGTGGAGACTATTGTATTCGCCCTGTCCTCGCTATGTACCGCTGTAGTATTCTGGGCCATTTTAAAATGGGATGCCCATGCGGATGAGCGCGGTGCCGATAAATGGATAGTTTTAATAGCATATGTTATGGGCCTGTCTATCGGCATCCACCTGCTTAACCTGTTAACCATTCCTGCCATTACCATGGTGTATTATTTCCGCAGGTATAAAAACCCGACTATAAAAAGCGGCATCGTTGTATTTTTGCTCAGCATTGTATTACTTGGTTTGGTGCAGTATGGTATCAGGGAATACACTATAAAATTCGCGGCTTACTCCGACCTGTTTTTCGTAAACTCCCTGGGCCTGGGTTTTGGCAGTGGTGCCATGTGTTTTGTAATGTTGATTGTAGCTTCATTAGCTTTGGGTATCTGGTACAGCATCCGTCATAAAAAACCCGCGCTAAACGTGGCGTTGATTTGCCTGGCCTTTATTTACTTTGGCTACGGCTCATTTTTTTATATCCCTATCAGGGCTACGGCCAATACCGATCTGAATAACTCGCACCCGGACAATGCCTTTACACTTAACGATTATCTTGGCCGCATCCAATATGGCGAAACACCATTGCTTTACGGCCCGTACTTTGATGCCAAACTTACCGACCAGCGGGAGGGTAAAAACCTGTGCCGCAAAGGGGCCGAACGGTACGAAGTAAGCGGCAAAAAGCTCATCAATACGTATGATCATAACACCATCATGCCGCGCATGCACAGCACCCAGGGCGATCCACAATATGCTCAAAATGTGCAGTTTTACAAACAATGGCTACAGTTAGCCGACGGGCAAAGCCCTACCTTTGCCGATAACATGAAGTGGATGTTAAGCTGGCAAATGTACCAGATGTACTGGCGCTACTTTTTATGGAATTTTGTTGGCCGCTACAATGATACCGACGGTCAAACCAGCACGGCATCTATTGATGGCAACTGGACATCGGGCTGGTTTGATGGCAGCAAACACCTGCCCAAATCGGTAACCAGTTCCAATACCTACACTCCTTTATACGCCTTGCCTTTAATTGTTGGCTTATTAGGTATGGCCTACCACATTAAGCGCAAAAAAGCCGACGCCATGGTTATTGGCCTGCTGTGGTTTTTTACGGGCCTGGCTATTGTACTCTACGTTAACCAGGCCAATATTCAGCCCCGCGAACGCGATTACTCTTACGTGGGCTCCTTTTACGCCTTTGCCATTTGGATAGGTATGGGCGTGCTGGCTATTAATGATTTTATAAGGCATAAAGTAAACGCCAAGGGTGCGGCTTTTGCTTCAGTGGCTGTTTGCTTGCTTGTTGCGCCTGTTTTAATGGCCAGGCAGGAATGGGGCGATCATGACCGGTCTACCAAGATGACGCCGCATGATATGGCTTATAATTTCCTGATCTCGTGCCCCAAAAATGCCATCCTGTTTACCAATGGCGATAATGACACCTATTCCCTTTGGTACGACCAGGAGGTTGAAGGCGTGAGGCCCGATGTGCGCATAGTTTGCACCAGCCTGTTTAGCGGCGATTGGTACATCCGCCAGATGCAAAAGCCTATGAACCAATCGGCCCCGCTGCCCATAACCATGCCTTTTGATAAATACAAACAGGGTGTACGCGATTTTATGGCTTATAACGATGCCAAAATACCCGGTTCGGTTGATGTAAAAGAGGTATTTGATTTCATAACATCGGATGATGAGCGCACCAAAGTGCAATACCAAAGCGGCGAAAGCATGAACTACCTGCCCACCAAAAACTTTAAACTAAAGGTTGACCCCGACCAGCTTGTAAAAAACGGCGTGGTAACCCCACAGCAAAAGTATAAGTTAACCAATAGTATGGAGTGGCAACTCAAAGGCGATTATATTTATAAAGATAAACTGGCCATGATTGACCTGCTGGCACATAACGACTGGAAACGGCCGGTATGTTTCACGATAGGTGTAGCTTCGGAATACATGATGGGAATGGAACCTTATCTTTACAAAGAAGGCTTCGCCTATCATCTCATCCCTTTTAAGGCCGATACCACGGTGCACGACCAATTGGGTAAGGTAAACAGCCTGGTGATGTACAATAACGTAATGAACAAGTTTAAATACGGCAATTTTAAACATGCCCGCTACCTTGACGATGTAAGCAAAACCGAGTTTTACCCATTCATGGAAACCACCTTTCATGACCTTGCCCAGGGTCTGATTAAGGACGGCCGCAGTGATCTGGCCCTAAATGCGTTGCATAAATTTGACCAGGAAATGCCCGATATTAACCCCAATATTGATACCGCCCACCGTAAGCTGCTATTGGCCCAATTGGCCTATAAACTTAACGATAAAGAGCTGGCCAACCGCTACGCCAAAGGGATAGGTAATTACCTTACCGATCAGCTTGCCTATAATTACACCCTACTAAAAGATAAACCCGAGGCCCTTAACGTTGGCGAAGTACAATTTCAGCTGTATGTATTGAACGGATTGGCAGAAACCACCAAAGCATACAACGAAACCGGGCTGCATAAACAATTCCAGGATGAGTTAAATGATTACGGGAATAAGTTTGCGGTGCTGGAGAACAGGTAATTAAAAGAACTGAAAGCGGAAAGGCCTAACGCTAAGGGCTTAGCTGCCCACCATATGCAAGTGAACGAAACTTACGAAGTTTTAAAAACTTCGTAAGTTTTCCGTCTGCCTAGCTATATATTTATTTGAACAAATTCAATTTTTCCAAATCAGCCGGTACATCCACTGCATGGGTTTCCAGCTCTGTTTCGGCAACTTTTATGCGGTAGCCATTCTCAATCCAACGCAGCTGTTCAAGGCTTTCGGCTTTCTCGAGGCCCGAGATGGGGAGTTTTGTAATTTGCTGCAACACATCTGCCCGGTAGCCATAAATGCCTATGTGTTTATAGTAAGTATAAAACTCCAGCCAGTTATCCGGCTCCTGTGCGCGAATATGCGGCAACGTAGCTCTTGAAAAATATATGGCTTCTGATAATTTATTGATAACCACCTTAGGCGAATTGTAGTTAAACAACTCTTCCCTGGTTAGAATCTTTTTTATCAGCGTAGCTATTTGAGTACCGGGATCATTAAAGCAAGCTGCGAGCTTAGTAATTTGTTCAGGGTCGATATAGGGTTCATCGCCCTGGATATTGATGATCACATCATATTCAGGATGTAAGGAGGCAACTTCGGCACAGCGATCGGTACCGCTTTGATGGTAGTCGGCTGTCATAACCGCGACTCCTCCAAAGGCTTGTACATGGTCAAATATGCGGCTATCATCGGTAGCCACTATTACCTCGGCAACATCAACGCATTTCTTAGCCTGCTCACACACCCTTTGAATCATGCTTTTACCGGCAATGTCAACTAATGGCTTTCCCGGAAAACGGGATGACGCGTAACGGGCGGGGATAATACCGAGGATTTTCATTTTTAAATTGTATTAGGTACTATTGGCTCTGCATATTTATAATATTCAAAACCCTCCCACGAAAAATCTATACTTGGATCAACGCCTATTTTATCAGGATAAATATCACATTGATATTCCTGCATATTATGAATGTGAAGACAAGAGCCATTCGGAAAATATTCGAAACGGTATATCTCTAATCCTTCCCTATTAAAATAGCTTTTTTCAATGTTGGTGTTAACAGGTAAGTTGGTTAAACTATCATAATATGTATCCTGAATACATATTAAGTTGTCGTGAGGTGAATCGGCTACCCAAACTCGTTTTCTAATCAACGCACCTCCTTTATAGTCTAAATATTCTCTAATTGTATGGTTTCGGATTGTATGTTCTTTTATAAAACACGTATCGGAAGTACCAACTAAAAGCGATGGAATTTCATCTAAAGAAGAAATGTAATACGAAATTCCAACTAATATCCCCTCGGAGAAATGCTCATTTTTTATTTTTCTATCACCTTCAAATATTTCAACATGATAAATACTCTCCTTTGAAATATCCTGAATTTCATTCCATGATTCATCAAAATATTTACGAACAATAGCCATGTTAAACAGACAAATTTAAAGTCTAAAACAACCCATTAATTTCCCGCTCGATCAACTGAACTATGGTAGCCATATCTTCGGTATTATTGGCGAAATCGAGGTTGTCTTTATCGAGGATCAGCAATTTGCCCAGTTTATAGTTTTTGATCCATTTATCGTACTTCTCGTTCAGTTTTGAAAGGTAATCCAGGCGGATGCCTATTTCATACTCGCGGCCGCGGCGCTGTATGTTGCTTACCAGCGTGGGCACTGATGCTTTAAGGTAAACCAGCAAATCGGGCGGCTTTATAAACTCGGTAATATTCTCAAATATCGATTCGTAGTTTTGATAGTCGCGGGTGGTCATCAGCCCCATATCATGCAGGTTTTCGGCAAATATGTAGGCGTCCTCATAAATGGTACGGTCCTGCAAAATATTGCGGCCGGTTTTCTGAATATCGATAATCTGGCGGTAACGGCTGTTCAGAAAATAAATTTGCAGGTTAAAGCTCCAGCGTTTCATGTCGCTGTAAAAATCTTCCAGGTAGGGATTATTGTCTACGGCTTCAAAAAGTGGTTCCCAGCCGTAGTTATGGGCCAGCATTTCAGTCAGCGTGGTTTTACCGGCGCCAATATTTCCTACAATAGCTATGTGCATGCGATGTCAATGAGTTTTGTCTGAACCGTAATTTGTCGAATTTACAGAATTACTTGAATTTTAAAAGGCTCAATACTTTATTATTTCAACTTTTAAATGTCAAAAAAGCCCTCAAAGGGCTTCTGTTATAAATTCCGGAAATTCCTTAATTCGTTTAATTCCGGTTCAGATGATTTTTAAAATTTCTTAAATCCTATAATTTCCCGTACTTCCCTGATGGTTTTTGAGGCGCTTGCGCGGGCTTTTTCTTCGCCCATGGCGGCCACTTTTCTTAAATAATCGGCATCGCCCGCAATAGCGTTTATCCGCTCGCGGATGGGCGCTGTAGCAATGATCATATCCTCGGTAAGCTGTTTTTTAAGATCACCGTAACGGATAGCCATTTTATTATACAAATCGTCAAAATGGGCAACGGTATCCGCAGATGATACTACCTTCATCAAATCAAACAGGTTTTGAATTTCCTGGGGTTTGGTTTGGTTTTCGGTTGTTGGCCCGCCATCGGTAACGGCACGCATTACCTTCTTTTTGATGGCTTCCGGGGTATCACAAAGGAAAATGGCATTGCCCTCCCCTTCTGACTTGCCCATTTTACCTTTACCATCAAGCCCCGGAATTTTCACCAGGTTGCTGCTGTAATTAAAGGCGTAAGGCTCGGGAAAATAATCGTGGTTGTACAGCCGGTTAAAGCGGTTGCCAAAGGTACGGGCCATTTCCAGGTGTTGTTCCTGATCCTTACCAACAGGCACTTTGGTGGCTTTATGGATAATGATATCCGCCGCCATTAATACCGGGTAGGTAAGCAGGCCCGCGTTCACATTATCGGGGTTGGCGCGCACTTTGTCTTTAAATGATGTAGCGCGTTCCAGTTCGCCCAGGTAGGCGTTCATGTTTAAATATAAATATAGCTCGCTAATCTCGGGCACATCTGACTGTACGTAGATAGTAGCCTTTTCAGGGTCGATACCCGCGGCAAGGTACTCCACCAAAACCTGTTTTACATTACTATGTAAATCGGCAGGTGTTGGATGCGTGGTTAACGAATGCAGATCGGCAATAAAAAAAAAGCAGTTATATTCATTCTGCATTTTTATAAAGTTCTGCAAAGCCCCGTAATAGTTTCCTAAGTGCAAATTTCCGGTCGAACGGATGCCACTAACAACAGTTTCCATAGGTGGCGAAAGTAAGGAATTTTTCTATTTTTGATGGCGATGAAAATGATATTGAAAAAAGTGCACATCTATTTATATGTATTGAGTGTAGCGCTATCCTACTTTTTATTATGGCCTTTTTTTAAATATTTTTCTAAAAAACCCTCCCGGTACCATAGCATGAACAAACTGCGCCGGGCCTGGGGGTTCATCAGTTCGGCGCTGGTGGGTATATTGTATAATTTTGAGTATGAGGAGCCTGTTGATTGGAGCAAACCGTATATCATATGCCCAAACCATACCTCTAACCTCGATATTTCGGCCATGTGCATTCTCGTAAACAGCAATTGCAGCTTTATGGGCAAGCAGGAACTGGAGGACGGCCTGGTAACCGGCATTTTCTTCCGCTCGGTTGATATCGCTGTTAACCGCGAAAGTAAAATGTCGTCTTTCCGGGCTTTTAAAAAAGCCTCCGAAAAGTTGAAGGAAGGCGTTTCGCTGGTTATTTTTCCCGAAGGGATGATCTCAGATCATTATCCGCCTAAATTATGTGAATTTAAAAGCGGGCCGTTCCGCCTGGCTATTGAACATAAAATACCCATCATCCCGGTAACATCTGTAAACACCTGGCAAATACTTTGGGATACCGGCACCAAATATGGCAGCAGGCCGGGTATTTGCCATTTTTACGTTCATAAACCCATAGATACCAGCAACCTTACCATTGCAGATGCAGATACCCTGCGCGATGACGTTTACACCATCATCCAACAAAAGCTGGCCGCATCCGAAAAGCTACAAACAATTGCATAAAATTTATTGAGACCTGCAAATGAAGTTAACGTGAAAATTTTAGCTTTAAGGTTTTCGCATGAAGCATTAAGCTTTCTGAAACCAGTATTTTTTTTACATTTGGGGAACATGAAATTAACACTGAAAAGGATCCATACCAATTTTTACAGGTATAGCATAGCCGTCTTTTTCACCCTTTGTTACCCGGTTTTATATATACTCAGGCAAAAAACCAGCCGGTACCGGTACATTAACCAAATGCGGCGACTTATTATTTTTTTGAGTTCGAGCATTTCGGGAATTTTTTACAGCGCCACTTTTGAAGAGCCGCTGGATTGGAAAAAAACTTACGTAATATGCGGTAACCACACATCAAACCTTGATGTATCGGCCATAAATACCATACTCAAAAACAATATTTGTTTTATGGGGAAAGAAGAATTGCTGAACAATTATGTACTTGGCTATTTTTTTAAGACTATTGACGTTACGGTTAACAGGGAAAGTAAAATGTCATCATTCCGTGCTTTTAAAACTGCGGCCGAACGAATTAAGAACGGGGTGAGCGTAGTAATTTTCCCCGAAGCCACTATCCCGAAAGATTATCCACCCGAATTGCATAGTTTTAAGAATGGCCCATTCAGGCTGGCTATTGAAATGAAAGTGCCCATTTTACCTATATCATCCCTTGATACCTGGAAAGTGCTTTGGGATACCGGCAAAGAATATGGCAGCAGACCCGGAATTTGTAATATATTTGTACATAAACCCATTGAAACGGCCCATTTAACACTGGATGATGCCGATGCATTGCGTGACCAAGTATTTGATATGATTAATAAAAAACTGCAAACTGCATGACCATAGATAAAGAAACAGTTGAAAAAGTTGCCCACCTGGCCCGTTTAGAACTAAGCGAGACCGAAAAGCAGGACATGATACAGGATATGAGCAAGATTCTTGATTTTATGGCCAAACTAAACGAACTGGATACCACCGGCGTTGAACCCCTGGTTTACATGACCGACGGCGCCAACGTACTGCGCAACGACGTGGTAAAACAACAGGTAACCCACGAAGAAGCGCTCGAAAACGCCCCTAAGCACGATAAAGACTACTTTTTGGTGGCTAAGGTGATTGAGAAGTAAGTCAAAAGTAAAAATTCAAAAGTGCCTGTTTGATGGCTTGTTTTGATAACATTCAGGCTTTTGACTTTTTAATTTTGAATTTTGAATTTCTATTGTAACATTCCGTACCTATCAGCAGTCCAAATAAAAAAACATTCATGGAGCCATTAAAAGACAAGCCTTTAATTACCATAAACGAAATTGGACGTAAGTACGTGATAGGTAGCGAGGTGATCCACGCGCTTAAATCGGTATCGTTAACCATAAATAAAGGCGAATTTGTGGCTTTGATGGGACCATCGGGTTCGGGCAAATCAACGCTGATGAATATTTTGGGTTGCCTGGATACACCAACCAAGGGTGTGTACATCCTGAACGGAATAAACGTAAGCCATATGAGTGATAACGAGCTGGCAGAAGTGCGTAACTCCGAAATCGGTTTCGTTTTTCAAACTTTTAACTTATTGCCCCGTAACACCGCCCTTGATAACGTTGCCCTGCCTTTGATTTATGCAGGCATCAGCAAAGAAAAACGTACCGAGCGCGCCAATGCCGCTCTTAAAAATGTTGGTTTGGAGAACAGGGTTGATCATAAACCCAACGAGCTTTCGGGTGGGCAACGCCAGCGTGTGGCCGTGGCCCGGGCGCTTATTAACAATCCTTCTATCATATTAGCCGATGAGCCTACCGGTAACCTTGATACCAAAACATCCATAGAAATTATGGGACTGTTGGAAGACATTCACGCCAAAGGCAATACCATTATACTGGTAACCCACGAAGAAGATATTGCCATGCATGCACACCGTATAGTACGTATGCGCGACGGCCTGATTGAAAAAGATTACCAAAACGAACATATCCAAAAAGTTGACAGAAGACTTGCTGTGGAAAACTCGGAAATGGATGCGCACTAATACCGGGGCAAATGCATCTAACTGGGTTAACATAACTTAACACATTTCGAGTTAAATGTTTACAAATAACTTATAATCAATGTTTTATATTTAATCATGGTTAACACTAAAATGAGCTCAATTTAGGCGCATCCAAATACGTGTGCCTGTTGCTGGCCAATATTCACCCTTTCGGTAGCTGGATCATTTAGCCAGGATCAGCCAATAAAAACAAGGTGTAGCTTGATGCTTAAATCGCTCATTCCATTAGCTATTTTGATTTTCAAAACTTTCGATCTTCTTAACTTTTCGTCTTACTGACTTTCGGACTAAGAAAAATAAAAATAACACTAAAATAATTAGCAAACTTGTATTACATTTGAAATATGTATGCAATTGTTGATATCGAGACTACCGGGGGGCATGCCAGCGCCAATGGCATTACAGAAATTGCCATATGCATACATGATGGTAAAAAAGTTGTAAAACGCTTTCAAACCCTGGTTAACCCGCAACGCGAAATACCCATATATATCAGCGCCTTAACAGGTATTACCAACGAGATGGTGCAAAGCGCCCCTCCCTTTGAGGATGTAGCGGCTGATATTTATCATTTGATACACGGCAAAATATTTGTAGCGCATAACGTAAACTTCGATTATTCATTTGTACGCTACCACCTTGCCGCCGCCGGATACGATTTACAGTTGAACAAACTTTGTACCGTACGCCTGGGCCGCAAGATATTGCCCGGTCTGCCGTCATACAGCCTTGGCCGCCTTTGCCGCCATTTAGGCATCGGTAACGAAGCCCGCCACCGTGCCGCCGGCGATGCCGAAGCCACGGCCGAATTATTTACGCTGTTAATAAGCAGCGATACCGAAGGACATATTAAACAGGCACTTAAGCAAAATTCAAAAGAACAGGTATTGCCCGCCAACTTACCTAAAAAGGATGTGGAGCAATTGCCATACTCGCCGGGCGTATATTATTTTCATGATCAAAAAGGGAAAGTGATTTATGTTGGCAAAGCCAAAAACATCAAGAAACGGGTAAGCAGCCATTTTACCGGCAATAACCCGGGTTTGCAACGGCAGGAATTTTTACGCAATATTCACCAGGTAAGCTACCAGGTTTGCGGCACCGAGCTGATTGCCTTTGTACTGGAAGCCATCGAAATTAAACGCTTGTGGCCAAAATACAACCGGTCGTTAAAACGCTTTGAAAACGCCTATTGCCTGTATGCCTTTGAGGATCAGCGCGGCTATACCAGGCTGGCGGTTGATAAACGCCGCAAATTCAGTGATGTTATTTATACCTGCAACTCATTGCTGGATGGCTATAATCTGCTTAATAAACTGATAGAAGCTTTTGGACTATGCCCCAAACTTTGCTTTATACAAACCAACACGGCCGCATGTACCGGCGCCGCCGGCAGCCAGTGCGCCTGCGAAGGTGTTGAATCTGTAGAGGACTACAACCAAAAGGTTAATAACGCTATTAACCAGCTGAAACTTGCCCTGCCTACCTACGCCATCCGCGATGAAGGCCGTACCGGCGATGAACATAGCTGTATTTTGGTGGAGAAAGGCCAGTTTTACGGAATGGGCTACATCTCGCACTATTTTGATGCAAATAACGTGCAACAGCTCAAAAACTACCTGACCCCCTACCCGGGCAATGACTATATCAAAAACATCGTATCCAGCTATGCCACACGGTATCCTGATAGGATGGTGGTGTTTGCATAAGATTACAAATCTGCCTGGCGCAGAAACTTGCGAAGTTTCAAAAACTTCGAGTTTACTATTTAGTCTTACTACTTGATACTAACTACTTACTACTGTTTTTATCCTAAAAGTTAATTTTATTAACACAATAAAGATGTTGATTGGTTATTCTATAACATTTACCAACAAAAACTTTAAATAATGGATAGCATTAATCAACAACAACCAGAAGATAATTATCAGGATCTTGGCGGACCAGAGGCCATAGCCAAATTAAAAGCCATGGTTGACAGCGCTAAAAGCTGCTTCTTTTTAACCAATATTAAAACCGGCATCCCGGCAAATGTTCGCCCGATGTCTGTTCAACAAGTGGATGACGAGGGCAACCTCTGGTTTCTGAGTGCCAATGACAGCCACAAGAATGAAGATCTGTCGAAAGACCCTATGGTCCATCTTTTATTCCAGGGATCTGCACATTCCGACTTCCTGAATGTTTATGGTATAGCCACCGTGAGTGAAGACAAGGAAAAAATTAAAGAGCTTTGGGAACCAATACTAAAAGTTTGGTTCACCGATGGCATTGACGATCCGCGCATTTCGGTAATAAAGGTTGAGCCTACCGAAAGCTACTACTGGGACAACAAGCATGGCAACGCCATCGCTTTTGTAAAAATGCTGGCCGGCGCGGCTATAGGCAAAACCTTCGATGATTCGATTGAGGGCAAAATAAACGTATAACTACTTTTAAGTGGAGAGAGATGTCCTTAATGGACAAAAGCCATGCAGATAAAGTTCTGCATGGCTTTTTTAAACATTACGAAGTTTCAGAAACCGGGTAAGGTTTCATGAGCAACTATCAATTTATCGCATCTCCTTGTCGCATCTCGTCGCTGGCATGTTTTACAATTGTATCGCCGGCCTTTAAATTACCGAATACTTCGGTCGAGTCGTTCCGGGAAAGCCCTTCTTTAACATCCTGTAATTGGGCCTTGCCTCCTTTTACCACAATCACATATTCGTGTTCTGTCGACCGGACAATGGCCTGGTTAGGCACCAGTAATGATTTGGCGCCCGATAGCATCGGGATATGTACCTCGGCATACATGCCTGGTTTTAAGTTGCCGTTTTTGTTCTCAATATCAATCTCAATGGCTTCAGACCGCATACTGCCCAACGCATTTGCCGACCGGCTGATCCTGGCTGTTTGCTGTGTACCGGGCATAGAATTGTAGGTAAAATTTACCTGCCTGGTCAAATCTACCTTGTCTACATAATCCTCAGGGATAAAAACCTCTAAACGCAATTTACTGATATCCTGCAGGATTAACATTGGCTGGTCTGTTCCTTTACCCGGCGAAACCAGCGCACCCGGCGACACATTACGCTGAACAATCATTCCGTCAAACGGTGCGCGGATATTCAAATAATCCTGCATAGTACGTACCGATACCACGTTGGATTGTTCTGATCTTGCCATGGCTTCATCGGCCCTCATTTTAGCCGACGCGTTATCCAGGTCGAGCGGCGATACCGAGCCGGGTTCTTTAGCGGCCTCTTTTAACCGCTGGTATTTTTCTTTACTGGCAACGGCATTTTCCTGCGCTTGCAGATACCTTGAATTGGCTGCCTGCAATTGCGATTCCATTTCGGGCGCTTCAAGGCTGACCAGTAATTGTCCCTTTTTTACAATGGTACCCCTATCTACGTACATACTTTTCACGAAGCCATTTACCTTCGGGAAAATATTTACTTCGTTGTAAGGCTTAAGCTGGCCGGGCAGGCGGGCGTTACTTGACAAGGCTTTCTCTGTCACAATACCTGTTTCGATGCCCGCTTTACTTTTTGCAGCCGGGGCCGAAATATCTACAGGCTTTTGATTGCCACCGCATGCGGCAAATAGGCTTACGACTGCTATTAATATAATTGATTGAAATTTCATGATTTTAAACTATGGAGGTTTTTGGTTCTGTTATTTTAGCTGATTGTTCGTCGGTTTCACCAGGCATCAGCGAAGGCGATAAAAAATCTGTTTTTTGCTGTACCCACGCAAATACCTGTGGTAAAATGAATAGGGCCGCAAGTGTTGATGCAAACAAACCACCAATAACCGCACGCCCTAAAGGTGCCGACTGCTCGCCTGCCTCGCCCATGCCCGAAGCCATGGGGATCATACCGGCAATCATAGCCAGGCTGGTCATCAGGATGGGACGTAACCGGATGGATGCGCTGGTTATAGCCGCTTTTGTGGCATCTTTATAATCAATCCGCAATTTTTCGGCATTGGTTACAATCAAAATGGCATTGGCCACGGATACCCCCGTGGACATGATCATCCCCATATACGATTGGAGGTTTAAGGTTGACCCGGTAAGCAGCAACATCAGCAGCGATCCTAAAATAACCGCCGGCACTGTTGATAGTACAGCAAGCGATACTTTAAAAGACTGATAGTTGGCAGCCAACAATAAAAAGATAACTACAATGGCAAGCATTAGCCCGTTTTGTAAACTGCCCAATGTATCTGTTAACAGGGTCGACATTCCTCCCATGGTGGCAATCAATCCTTTTGGCGGCGCGCCTACCGAGTTCAGCGCTTTTTGCACATCTGTAGTGGCAGTACCCAAATCGGTTTTATAAATATTAGCGCTGATAGTCAAAAACCGCCTTGGCCCGGCCCTGTCGTACTCGCCGGGAACATAGGTTGTGGTAAATGTTGCTATATCGCTTAAAACCGGGCTGCTTTGCCCTCTTACCAGCGGCACCTCTTTCAGCTGATCCAGGGTGTTCATTACATACTCGGGAATTTGTACCTGTACCTGGTATGTATAGGCACCTTTTTCATCAAGCCACAAGTTTTTATCAGTAAAGCGGCTGGATGATGTACTTGCTGTAACCGAGCGGGCAATATCTTTAATATTCAGCCCTAACTGCGCAGCTTTTAACCTATCCAAAGCAATTTTTATTACCGGGAACTTTAAAGGCTGCTCTATCTGTACATCGCGTAAATAACTGATATTCTTCAGCTTGGTTACTACCTTATTGGCGTAACCTTCAATCTGCTGCATATCCTTGCCGGCCACCTGTACTTCAATAGGCGACGAGGCACCCTGGCTCATGATCTTTTCGGTCATATCTATCGGCTCAAAGGTTATTTGCAGTTCGGGAAGTTTATAATGGATGTTTTTGCGCAGCGCATCTTTTAGTTCATCCATATTTACCTTGTACTTTTCATCAAGATTTACCTGCAATACGGCTTCCTGGGTACCCGTATTAAAAATATAAAGGTTACTGGTACCGTAGCTGCTTGGTATTAGCCCCACGTATCCTGATGTAATTTCTACATGGTTATTTACCGTTTGATTGATAACCTGCAATACCTGTTTAAAAGCATCCTCGGTACGCTCCAACCGGGTACCGTCCGGCTCTTTCAGCCTGATCTGGAACTGCCCGTTATTAATTTTGGGCATCATGTCCTTACCAATAAAAACAAAGCATAATCCCGCTAAAATGATAACCACGCCTAAATAAACAGATACGATAAGTCGCTTTCGGGGCATAGAATTATTGAGGGCATTAATGAGCCAGAGTTTTACTCTTTCAAACAGGTCGTTGTTTTCGGGGTGCTCCTGCTCGTGTTCCAGGTGTTTTTCAACCTGTTTTTGTTCCTTGTCATCCAACGATTCACCCGCATGGGCGTGTACTTTGCCGTGGTGATAGTGTTGATAGCGTTCGGCTTTGATGAGCCAGTTACTCAATATCGGCACACCTGTTTGGGCGAGGATGTACGATACGATCATGGTTAAACCTATTGACAAAGAAAGTGGTAAAAACATAGCCTTAGGTACGCCCGACATCATGAATGATGGCGCGAATACCGCCAGGATACACAACAATATCAGCAGCAGCGGGAACGAGATCTCTTCGCATGCATCATAAATTGCCTGTTTTTTTGATTTACCCATTTCCAGGTGCTGATGGATATTTTCGATGGTTACCGTGGCCTGGTCTACCAGGATGCCGATCGCCAGGGCCAGCCCGCTCAGCGTCATAATGTTGATGGTTTGCCCAAACAGGCTCAATAACAACACCCCTATCAGGATAGAGACCGGGATGGTTATTACTACAATAAGGCTGCTTCGCCAATCGCGCAAAAACAGCAGTACCATTAAGCCGGTAAGCAGGGCTCCCAGCCCGCCCTCGGTCATTAAACTTTTAACCGCGTTAACCACAAATACCGATTGATCAAAGGCGTAGCTCACCTTTACATCATCGGGCAGCAGGCTTTGCATTTCGGGCAGTTTACTTTTAAGGGTCTGTACTACCGTCCAGGTAGAAGCATCGGCTGTTTTTACCACCGGGATATAAACCGAACGCTTGCCGTTAATTAGCGCATAATCAACCGTAACGTCTGCTGCATCAGCAACACGGGCCACATCCTTTATAAATATGGGTACACCGTTTTGCGTTTTTACGGGTATATCGCCAAAATTATCCGGGCTTTTAATCAGCGAGTTCATGGTGGTTAAAAACATCGTGTTATCTAACCGGAGGTTACCCGAGGGCGACATAACATTAAATTTAGATAATGCTTCAACCACCTCATCGGGTGTTAAATTATAACTGCGCAACTTATCGGGATCAACACTCACAGTTATCGACCGCGCGTTTGCCCCAAACGGCGGCGGTGCCGAAAGCCCCGGTATAGTTGCAAACATGGGCCGGATTTTGGTAGCAGCCAGGTCATAAATATCTTTTAAGCTACGCGTAGGACTGGAAAAAACCAGCTGACCAACCGGTAATGAGGACGCATCAAACCGGATTACCTGCGGCGGCAATGCCCCCGGCGGAAAAAAAGCGGTTGCCCTGTTTACCTGCAAAGCCACCTGGGCTGATGCTTCGGCCATGTTGGTAGTTTCATAAAACGAGAGTTTGATGAGGGTTAAACCTTGTATATTTTTACTCGTGATGCTTTTTATCCCGTTTACATACAGAAACTGATCTTGCAAGCGGGTGGAGAAAAACCCCTCCATTTGCTGTGGCGACATGCCGCCGTACGATTCAATTACATATATAGTAGGCAGGTTTAACTGCGGAAAAATATCGATAGGTATTTTTATTGCACTAAGCACTGCAAAAAGCAAAAGGCTCATAGTGATAACCACCGTGGTAATAGGCCTTTTTAGTGCGGATGTGACCATTGACATATTAACTTATTTTAAAAGGTTTAAAACTGCGTTTACCTGGTTATCGGTAACCGCTTTTTGGAACAACGCGCTTGAATAGCTGTATTTTGCCTGTGCAAAATCGGTTTCGGCGCGGTAAAGGATATTGAGCGCCGCGTTTAATTCGATGATATCTGTAAGGCCGTTTTTATAAAGCGACAATTTTTGCCGGTATCCGTCATTAGCAGCCCTCAACTGGTGCGGAATTTCCTGTAAGCGCTGGCGGGCGGTTTCCAGCTCCACATCGGCCTGGTTGGCGTTAACTGCAAGCATTTGCTTTTGCTCCTGTAGCTTGCGAGCGTTATAGCTGGTTTCGGCCTTTTGGGTGCGGAGTTTTAATTGCTTGCGGCGCAAGTCGAACAAATTATAGCTGATACCAACGCCTACCAGGTAATTGTTCCGGTCGAAACCCCAACCCGTGGATAGGCTATTAAAGTGGTCATTGGCATCAACGCTTGATCCCCTGCCCCACACGGCACCCTCTAACATAATTTTAGGATTATAGCTTTTTTTAACCAAATTTTCCCGCTGCAGACTATTTTGATATACCGACCGGTAATAATTGATAATCGGGTGGTTAACGGTATCCTGCTCAATTGGCTGCAATGCGGCAGGCTGATCTATCAATGCGGTTTCGGCAGCGGTATCGGGCACGATAGATTGATATGGCAAGCCACTTACTGCCGAAAGCTGTAATTGCACCTGTTTTACCTGGTTGGCCAGTTCGATGTAGTTTAACCTGGCTTTGGATAGTTCGGCTTCGGCTATACTGGTATCTACCCCTGCCCTTACACCGCTTTTGGCCAATGATTGTACAGACCGCCGGATCTCGACATTACGCTGGATGTTTCTTGACTGGATATCCAAAAAGTTTTGCAGCCTCATCAGCAGTAAATAATTGCCGATGGCGTAAGCCTGTAATTGATATTTTGAGTTGGCAAACTGGCTTTGTTGCACCCGGATATCGGAATTAGCCACTTTATTTTGGGCATCATAAGCGCCAAAATTATATACTTCCCAATCCAGGGCGGCTACACCTACATTGGCAGATACCGCGGTGGTGTTACTTTGCGTACGCACTCCCCGCGAATCGGACGGTATGATCCCAAAACCAAAATAGGGCCCGGCTACGTTATTATTTGTGCCAATATCGGCCTGGTAATTAAGCTTTAAATTGGGCAGCCAATTGCTGCGCGTTTCGGCTGCCTGCGCCTGGCGGATGCCTATTGCAGCCGAATCTGTTATCAGCGCCGGCGCGTTGGCGTTTACCTGGCTCAGCAGGGCTTTAAGGCCGATAGGTTTTATATTTTGTTGTGCAAAAGTATTCAGGCTGATGAGTAGTGCCATCAGTATGAATACACTTCTTGTTATGATTTGCATATAAGTTTCCTGGAATTTGATGTACCGGTACAACACGCCGGGCAGAAAACTATGTAAACACAACATAGCAAACCTGGCTAATACCGGTAATTGATTTAACTAAATTTAAATGAATGCCTTAAGCAGGATAGCTTAGGCAGATGCCCGTAACAGGCCATCACATCAAATACGGAAGGAACAAAAAGAAAGGTATGAATACCGGTAATCACTAAACAGAACACGGAAAAGCAGTTGCCAATGGGGTCGTATTCTCCAGATCTGTAAGGCAAAGAAAAGCACGATAAAGCTGGCGACAACCGCTTTCAGGAGGTCGATTACCGATTTTTTATCACTTATCACTACCTTATCTGTACGCTGAATAAAATTCCAATGCACCGCATTTAGCGTTAAATTACCGGAGTTTCTTTTAAAAATAGAATTGTGCCCAGAAGCTGGCTGGTTGCCTTGTTCAGTGAGTTTGGGAAGCAAAAAAATATGTGAAACAGCTATAAAGATATACCAGGCCGCCACAAGCAGCACCTTTAAATCTTTAACTACACCATTTTTTTCAGGCAACATCGTAACGGTATTCTTTTGGATGCAAACATCAAAATAAAAAATATGTTTTTCTGCAAAAGTATTGTTGCAATTGAGCCGGCGAGAGCAATCTTCATGAATTCAACATAAACCGAACTAAACAAAATTCATAAATATTTACCAATGCTCTCAATAAAAAACTCCCCCTTCAGGGGGTTGGGGGGCCTTTTAAATATTTATCATACCAATCAATATAGCGCTGTAGCCTATCCACCTGGTAGCTTGGCACGGTAATACCATGAAACTGACCGGGGTAAAGTACCATTTGGGTAGGCACACCCTGCGATTTAAGGGCCTGGTACATCTGCTCACCGCCGCTGGTTGGTACATTAAAATCCTTCAGGCCCGACATAAACTGCGTTGGTGTTTTGATTTTGTCTGCATGGAAAAACGGATACGATAACTTGATATATTTTTCGGGATTTTTCCAGGGAGCACCCAGTTCGTTATCATATTGCACCACCCATTGGTCGCTGCCGTAAATGCCCAGTTGCATAGCGCTGCCCGCCCCGCTGGATGCTGCTTTAAAGCGCGGATCGGTTGCTATTGTGTAATCGGTCAAAATGCCACCGTAGCTCCAGCCGCCTATACCTAACCGGTCACGGTCGGCTATGCCAAATTTCACCAGTTCGTCTACAGCCCCTAATAAATCCTGAACTTCTTTATTACCCCAATCAGCATAAATAGCTTTGGTATATTCCAGCCCACGGCCTGCGCTGCCCCGGTAATTAACTGCGGCGACTGCATATCCTGCCGAAGCTAAAGTTTGGCGGATCATATCAAACTCAAACTCGTCCTGGTCAGTTGGGCCGCCGTGAATATACAGGATGAATGGTAGTTTTTTATTTACTACACTATCGGGGGTATATAAAATTCCCGACACCAGCGTGCCATCGGCACTAAAAGATTGAAAACCTTTTACATAAGCCAATTTTACACTGCTTAGCCACTTATCCTGATGAAAGGTGAGTCTTCTAATCTTCCCATTTTCGATAGCAACAAGTTCATGAGGCATATAGGGCGTGGTCATTTTAGCAATCCACACGCCGGGCATTGCACCAATAACGTTTTCAAAACTGCACTCGGCACCTCTATATACGGTGGTTGATTTGCGGAGCAATAAGTTGTATTGAGCCACATACCTGGTGCGGTCGTTGCTAACCAGGTAGCCAATATTTTTGCTATCGCGGCTCCAGGCCACATTGCTTACGGGCCTGTCCAGTGCTTCGGTAAGTACACGGTTATTTTTTCCGTCGGCATCCATCATACACAACAAATCGTGCTGGTAAATATAATAATCGGCATCACTTGTCGATCTCAGGTAGGCAATATGCTTACCATCGGGGCTCCAAAGCGGCTGAATATCGTGACCGGTAAAAGTAGTCAGCTGCTTAATCTCGCCATCGTCTTTGGCCTCAACCGTAAAAATATCCAAATTTTCGTTCCTATCCGGATCATTGGTATGATTGCTTACAAAAGCTATGTATTTGCCATCGGGGCTCCACACCGGCGATTGATCGTCCCTGTCGCCGGTCGTCAATGTATCTACCTTTTTACTCTCCATATCATACAGGTACAAATGCGTGTGCCGGTGCTGCAGGTACCCGTCAATGTCTTGCTTAAAATGATAGCGGTCTATTTTTATGGGTGGGATTGTTTTTGGTTCCTTACCATCATATTCAGGATCTTTAATTACCAGTGCCAATTTTTTATTATCCGGCGACCATGCATAATCTTCCAGGTCGCCCTTTTTTAAATCTGTCAATTTATGCCCCTCGCCTCCCCTGCGGTCCATCAGCCAAACCTGGCCGCCGTTTTTTGAGTCGCGCTCTGATACGAATGACAAAAATTTGCCATCCGTTGTCCACCTTGGCGAAGAAGCCGGTTCGGAGCCGTAAGTGAGCTGAATAGACTGCTTGCCATCAACGCTTTGCATCCACAAATGCGACACCCGGTTATCCTTTGCCGTATCCACATCCGAAACGCTATAAGCCAGCCACTTACCATCGGGCGATAATTGCGGATCGGCAAGAGTGGGAATATTATTTACGTCAGACGGTTTTAAAGGGCGTTTTGTCGTTTGTGCCATAACGCCCGTAAAAGCGAATGCAGCGACAAACATTAGTACATTTTTATTCATAGCAATGAAACAAAAATCAGTGTTGTTTAGCAAAAAATATCATCAGGTATACCTAATGATATTTACTTCTTCAAGTACTTATCATACCATTCCACGTACCGCTGCAGCCTGTCAACCTGGTAGCTTGGCTTGGTGATGCCATGGAACGAGTTTGGGTAAAGTATTAACTCCGTAGGTATCCCCTGCGACCGCAAAGCCTGGTACATTTGTTCGCTGCCGATGGTCGGGACATTAAAATCTTTTAAGCCCGACATAAATAACACCGGTGTTTTGATTTTATCAGCATGAAAAAATGGGTACGATAAGGCAATCCACTTATCGGCATTTTTCCAGGGCACACCAATTTCGTTTTCATATTGTAAAACATACTGATCGCTGCCATAAACTGCTAATTGCAAGGCACTGCCGGCACCGCTGGCTGCGGCTTTAAAACGGGTATCAGATGCAATGGTATAATCGGTAAGGATGCCGCCATAGCTCCATCCGCCTATACCTAAATGGTCGGGATCGGCAATGCCTAATTTTTCCAGTTTGTCAACCGCGCCCAGCAGGTCTTTTACTTCTTTGTTACCCCAGTCGGCATATATCGCTTTACAATAATCAAGGCCACGGCCATTGCTACCCCTATAATTTACACCGGCAACTGCATAACCCGCGCTGGCCAAAACCTGCCGTACGGCATCAAAGGCATATTCATCCTGCCCAACGGGGCCGCCGTGTATAAATAAAATAAAAGGTAACTTTTTGGCATTACTATCGGGCGTTAAAATAATACCGTTAACCTGGGTACCATCTGCACTGGTAGATTCAAAACCTTCTACATGAGCCAGTTTAACATTGGATAACCATGCCTGCTGATGGAACGTTAAGCGGCGCAGCTTGCCGCCTTCCAACGCGAATAACTCGGCAGGGGTGTAAGGATCTGTTTTTTGAACAACCCAGTTGCCGCTTAAGTTGGTGTTGATATCGGTAATGCTGTACGTGCCCTTATTAACCGTACTTATTTTACCATTGTTTATGTTCACGCTGGCCACATAGCGTTCACGGTCGTCAACAACCAAAAATGTAATGCTTTTATTATCTTTTCCCCAGGCCAGGTCGGTAACCGGGCGGTCAATCTGCTGCGTTAGTATCTTTTTATTGGAGCCAACCACATCCATGGTGCACAACATATTTTGATCGTACATCATATAATCGGCATCACTGGTAGAGCGCAAAAAAGCGATCAGTTTGCCATCCGGGCTCCACTGTGGGTTTGTATCGGGGCCTTTCCATGAAGTAACCTGGAGCATACTGGCATTCGGCCGGGCATCAATGGTAAAAATATCTGTGTTCTCGTTTTTATCGGGGTCGGCACTGCGGTTGCTCACAAAAGCTATCGTTTTACCATCCGGCGACCATACCGGCGAGCTTTCATCCTTATCTCCTTTGGTTAAGGTATCAAGCTTTTTTGCTGCAACATCAAACAGGTACAAATGCTTGTGCAGGTGCTGCAGGTAGCCTTCTATATCCTGTTTAAAATGATAACGGTCGATAACAATGGGCTTAGGCGTTTTAGGCTCCTCTTTACCTTTATTTTCAGGGTCGCCAATAACAATCACCAGTTTTTTGCCATCCGGCGACCATGCATATTCGCCCAAGTCGCCTTTAATGTCTGTCAGTTTCACGCCCTCGCCTCCGCGCCTGTCCATCAGCCAGATCTGGCCGCCCTTTTTCGAATCGCGGGACGAGACAAACGACAAATACTTACCATCCGGCGACCATCGCGGCACCGAAGCTGCTTCATCGCCATGCGTTAACGCCAATGATTCCTTACCATCCCAGCTTTGCATCCACAGGTGCGATACCCGTTTATCCTTTGCCGTATCAACTTCAGATACGCTGTAGGCCACCCATTTGCCATCAGGCGAAAGCTGCGGGTCGCTTACCGTAGGTATTTTATCAAAATCGGCCGGTTTAAATGGTTTTGTTTGAGCAGTAGCATACAAAGCATAGGATAGCGCAAAAAGCGAGAGCAGTGTTTTTTTCATAGCGTCAACTTACGAGGTGGTAAGTTAGGAAAATACTATCTTTTAAAAACAAATAAAAATAGGTAATTCAAGTAACGGAGAGACTGTGAATATCAACTACCTGTTCTTATTTAATTCCTATCGTATCTACTTTTTTAAAATCTTTAAAAGCATCAGCATAAATAGCTCTTGTAAAATTGTGAATAGCAGTATCCAACTTCGGCCATCTTACTTTCATATTTATTTTAAGCAAGTCCTCTTGTTTTGAATCAACAATTTCATCTTCTAATTTATCAAATGGCATATCAACAGAATCTCTAAACCAATTGGCATATTGATCACCGAACAAAACTTTCAGCCTGGAAGGATAATAATATGTACGGGCATACATAAATGTATCTAACGCTTCATTTCTGCCCAGCCACTTTTTTAATTCAATGTCATTGTGTTCCCATTTTGAATTGTATAAGCTTCCAACAACGGTTATTCTGGTTGCGATATTTTTACATAATTCATCAGTAAAAGCGATCTTTGCTTTTGTTATTTCATTTCGCTTATCAACTATATTCTTAGCTAACTGTTTATCTTTTTCGATTTTGTTGTTAAAATAACTTACTCCGAAACTTGACAACAACGATATAAATGCTCCCATAAATAATAAAATGTATTCTTTAGGAATAAACGTTTTGTTTTCTTTATCTGAAGATATATAAATCTCCTTTAGTTTTGAATTTAGCATGGGTGATTATTTAGGTTCAACTAATATACCCATCTTTTCTAATTAACAATAAAATATTGTTAGTCACCCGCCGGCATTTGTTGTTATATGCTTAGTACTTCTTAATAACGCATTTTTTTCGCTTATTAAAAATTAAATCATTTACTTTGTTTAACAAAGTACTTTTATTTACAGAATATGAAAGTTAAAATGATCCTCCCCGCCTTAACCGAAGCCGAAAGTCCGTTTTGGAGGCCGATAAAATATTCCCTGTTCCCACCCCTTGGCCTGGCAACATTGGCTGCATATCTATCGCCCGACGATGTGGTTGACCTGCAAGACCAGCACGTAGAGAAACTTAACCTGGATGACAGCCCCGACCTGGTGGTTATCCAGGTATACATCACCAATGCTTACCGTGCCTACAAAATTGCCGACCATTACCGGGCAAAGGGAGCTTACGTTATTCTTGGCGGCCTGCACGTTACATCGCTGCCGTTTGAGGCCACACCGCATGCCGATAGTATTTTTACAGGCCCGGGAGAGGATACGTTCCCTAAGTTTTTGCTGGATTTTAAAAATCGCTGCCCTCAAAAAATATACAATTCAACCATCCGCACTTTAGAAAAAGTTCCGCTCATCCGCCGGGACCTGATCAAAAGACACTTGTACCTTGTTCCCAACTCTATTGTGGTTACCAGGGGCTGCCCACATCATTGCAGCTTTTGTTATAAGGATGCTTTTTTTGAAGGTGGCCGCACTTTTTACACCCAGGAGGTTGATGACGCCCTTGCCGAAATTGACCGGCTGCCCGGCAGGCATTTATATTTTTTAGATGATCACCTGCTAGGCAACACCAAATTCTCGACCGCCCTATTTGACGGCATGAAGGGTATGAACCGTGTTTTCCAGGGAGCGGCAACCGTAGATTCGATATTAAGGGGAAACCTTATTGAAAAAGCCGCAGAAGCCGGCTTAAGGAGTTTATTTGTGGGTTTTGAAACATTTTCGCCGCAAAACCTTAAACAAAGTAATAAAAAGCAAAACCTCGAAAAAGATTATGTAAAAGCCGTAAACAGGCTCCACAGCCTTGGCATCATGATAAACGGCAGCTTTGTTTTTGGGTTGGATGATGATGACAAAGATGTTTTTAAGCGGACAGTTGATTGGGGTGTAAAACATTCAATTACAACATCAACCTATCACGTGTTAACTCCCTATCCCGGTACCGAATTATTTAAAACCATGGAAAGGCAGGGAAGGATAGTTACCAAAAACTGGGATTTGTATGATACCCGCAAAGTGGTTTATCAAACCGTTGGGTTAAGCGCACAGGAACTGGAAGATGGCTACTGGTGGGCCTATAAGGAATTTTATAAATGGAACAATATCTTCAAAGCCAGCATTCAGCACCAATCGCATATGCACAAACTCAAACACTTTTTTTATGCCGGCGGCTGGAAAAAATTTGAACCGGTTTGGAATTTCCTCATCAAAACAAAAAATCTCAACAACACGCTCCCGGCCCTCGAAACTGTGCTATCAAAAATAAACTTCGGCAATAACCAAGGCAAAACAGCCAGGTCAACGTCCATGTATTTACCAGAAGGCCAACTTAATCAGCCACTCACCCAATCAGCCACTCACCCAATCAACCACTCACCTATTTTAACCCCAAACTACTCACTTAAAAATCTTGATACTTGATACTAACTACTTGATACTATCCCCCCCGCCTTTTCCAATTCCACTTCCATTTGCTGCTGTATACGCAATGCTTCGGCGCGGGCGGCTTCGGCAAAGTTTTCATCGCTGCCTGCGTAGATGATGGAATGGGATGCATTTTTTTCCTTGCAGGAAGCCCTAAAGTTACTTAGGGTCTGCTGAAAAACTCGTAGATGCACCTCAAAAATGATTTCCTCATGAAAAAGTTGATTTCTCGAGGTGTTTTGTTAAAAATGGCGATGAAATACCCGGTATTTTTGAATTTTCGAACAGCAAATAAATTTAACTAAAATTGAAGTGCACGGGTTTTGAGGGAAAATCGCATAAACCCGTGCACTTCATTCGTTAAATCTTAACACAACTGCCTGTATTTCATGGTGATTTGAGTTTTTCAGCAGACCCTATTTAATGACAATATTAGCCTGAGCATCAAGGCGAAAACCTGTCGCCTTAAATACCCGCTTATTTAATTCATTGTCAATGATCGCAAAGTTGGGATGTTTGTTATTGCAGGCAAATCCTTTTTTAAATCGAAAAGCTGAAAGATTGTGATTTTCCGCGATTAACCGGATAGTATTCAAAATTTGATCAATTGCTTGTGATTGCCAGCCCTTAACGCCTGTTTTGAGTTCGACCAAATAAAGAGTATCTGTAGTGGTAAGCATACCGTCGCAGGTACTTTCCTGATCGTTGGTACCTTCCTTATAAACGGTAATGCAATAGTCTATCGGTGTGAAAACAACTTCCCGAGTTTCATTATTAATGACCGTAGCAACCCATTTTTTCGAATTGGTGGTATCGCTGTAAGCTATCGTACTATTTTGGTCGTCGCACAATCCGAATAATTCGTCAGTCCTTGCACCTTCGCTACAGGTCGACGTAAAAAAGTCCACGCTCATTTTAATTCCTGTTGTAATTCAAGTAGCGCATCAAATATCCTATTCCCTTCAACCAAAGAACGATTCAGGTAATTATTATCGGATGGTACACCTTCCGGCATTGGCAGATCACTTATCCCCCCTTCAATCTCATCCAATTGGTAAATACATAACTCCTGGGTTTTAATAGCAGCCGCAACCGGTACAATTTTATTTAGTTTCATTCTGGCTGTATCTCCGGAGTAATTTAATAGTAATTCACCTGCCTCAACGGCAATTGTCAAATAATTGATAATGTATGGACTATGGGTAGTGAGCACCAAACTATTGTTAGGGCTATCATTATTTAATTCCAGCAACGAATTCAGAATCTGGTGCTGCGAGGTGGGGAACAAGTTCTGCTCTGGTTCTTCAACGATATTTACGAATGCCTCATACTCATCAGGAGTTGAAAGAGAGCTGACCAGCGCTTGACGTACATCATCAGAAATGTCTGGATTGGTTAACAATTCCTGTACCCGCTTCCTTAACTTCCTTTCCTCTTCAATACTATTTTGCTTATTAGCCAGATTCTTTTCCCGATGAAGCAAACCTGCCAGGTACTTGCTTACAATATACAAGGGTACTATAGACTGAAATCCGCTGGAGGCCTCTGACAAGAAAATCCTATAGTCCTCCCCCACAATATAGGAAGTACTGTTCAGTTGCTGAAATTCAAATCGCGCCTGGTTAATCGGTAGTTCCAATTGCCCGCGTATATCCAGTGCGGCATTAAGGAACTCGTCTGAAAATGTATAAAGGGTGCTGGGTAAGCCTTTTAGTTTATTAACATTTCTTACCGAGCTGACGAAATTTCTTTCAGAGGGCACGTACATAATTTTAGGAAAAGCATACGCTTTGTCTTCAATCTTACGGATACTAACCTCGCCTTCCCGATACCAAATATGGTAGGCATTTCCTTCATATTCAAGCTCTGTTTCACTCTTAAAATACCCGCCTATGTTCTGGTAAGTAAAATGACTTTTGAATATCTTGGTATTGAATTCTTTAGTGGCAAAGTCGCCGCGTACCAATGCCTTTTCAAACCAGGTCATGGTCGAAATTACTTTGGCAACAGTACTTTTACCTGATCCCTGGTTACCTATAAATACAGTGACTTTATTGATATTCAACCATCCGCCCTCACCGGTATACCCAGTTTTGATCGGGCCGAAATTGACAATGCGAATTTTACTCATAGATCATAGAAAACACAAAGATAAACAATCCATAGTGTTGTGTCTTAATTTTTAACAATTGCCTTTTCTTGATGAGTAAATACCATGCCAATTTGCCGTGCCCCGGTATGTTGGTTACATAATTTAAAGTTAATCATTGAAACTTATCACGCAGAGAATATTTTTCTTATCAGCAAGCCTATACTTTGCAATCATTACCGAATTAAGGAATTGACAGAATTTTAATTCATTTTTTTGGGGTAAAGACAAAAGCATCTGTAGCCTGCACAACAAAAAATCTTGATGCTTACTACTTGATACTATATAACTCCCGCCTTTTCCAATTCCACTTCCATTTGCTGCTGCATACGTAATGCTTCGGCGCGGGCTGCTTCGGCAAAGTTTTCATCGTTGCCGGCGTAGATGATGGAGCGGGATGCATTTACTATCAGGCCGCAATCTTTGGTAATGCCATATTTACACACTTCTTCCAGGCTGCCCCCCTGCGCGCCAACCCCGGGTACCAGCAGGAAATTATCCGGCGCGTATTTGCGAATGTTGGTAAACTCGGTACTTTTAGTGGCGCCTACCACATACATAATTCTATCGGCCCCTGCCCAGGTATTGGCCTTTTGGATTACGGTTTCGTACAAATAGCCGCCGCCGGTTTCCAGGTATTGAAAATCCTTACTGCCTACCGATGACGTGAGTGCCAAAATTATAATCCATTTGCCATCATATTTAAGGTACGGCGTAACGCTGTCATTACCCATATAAGGGGTTATGGTGATAGCATCGAAGCTCATGCCCGATGCTTCCTCATTAAAAAAAGCCGTGGCATATTTATCGGATGTATTGCCGATATCGCCTCTTTTTGCATCTATTATATTTAAAGTATCCTTGGGTAGGTATTTCCAGGTATCTATCAGGCTTTGCAGGCCTTTTATGCCGCGAGCTTCGTAAAAAGCGGCATTGGGTTTGTAGGATACGCAAAGATCTTTGGTGGCATCAATAATGCGTTTGTTAAATTCAAGGATAGGATCGGGATATTCCTTTAAAAATTCCGGTATCTTATCAATATCAGTATCAAGGCCTACACATAAAAATGATTTTTTTTGCTTGATCTGATCTATTAGCTGCCTGCGCAATATCATAGGGAGGGGTTAAATATTCGGATGGCAAAAAAACTAAAAATTTAGCTTAAACGTTATAACAGTGCAGATATTTATTTAATTAATTTGTTATTAAGAAATAATTGTTTAGAATTGCATCGTTTTCCTTTGAATTTTTTCTTGCACCAAAGAAACAATTTAAAACCCCACGATTTTTATTAACTAATGTTTTGAGTGGGTTTGGATGTTTATTTAATCAATGCTTCAAGATCAATTTCTTACTATAACGCCCCGTGTGTAACAACGTATAAGCTAAAATGCACATGGAAGTTTTATAACCGTTTGAAAACTATTTACGATATTAAAAATCCCTTTGAACTATAATTCATATCATGTCTGATAAAATCGAATTGAACGACAAACTCGTTTCAGAGTTGCGCGATATTGCAAAAAATTTAGGTATTGCTGAGGCCGACGAACTACGTAAAGCACAGCTAATTGCACGTATTATTGAACAACAACAATTAATTGAGGCCGCAAGGGTACAACAGAACATTGTTGAACAAAATTATGCACCGATTACAGCCGAGCCTGTAGCCGAAGAAGCCGGTGAAAAAACACGTAAGCGTACCCGCGTGTTAAAACCAAAAACTCAGCCCCGCGTTGAAGTACCTTTGGATGACACCAACAATTTTGAAGAGGAAGAGGACGACCAGAATAATGCCAGTCTTGTAAATGATACTACAACAACAGCTCCTGTAAGCGGCGAAATACCAGACAATCAACCTGGTGAATCGGCCCCAAAAGCAGAAGTACCATCTGCTGAGGTACGTCCGCAAAAATTTGACAGGCGCGCCAATGGCAACGCTAACCAGCAAAAAGCACAGGAGCCTGCTATTAACCTTGATTTTGATAACGTTATTGTTAACGAAGGTGTATTGGAGATTATGCCCGATGGTTACGGTTTCCTGCGATCATCTGATTACAACTATCTTACATCTCCCGATGATATTTACGTATCACAATCGCAAATAAAACTTTTTGGCTTAAAAACAGGTGATACCGTTCGTGGCAGCATCCGCCCGCCAAAAGAAGGCGAAAAATATTTCCCTTTGGTACGTGTGGAAGCAATTAATGGTCGTATCCCTGCCGAAGTTCGTGACCGTGTTCCTTTTGATCACTTAACACCGCTTTTCCCGTCTGAGAAACTGAGCTTGTTCACTGATGCAGGTAACTATTCAACCCGCATTATGGATTTGTTCTCGCCTATTGGTAAAGGTCAGCGTGGATTAATTGTGGCCCAGCCTAAAACAGGTAAAACTATGCTATTAAAGGATGTGGCCAATGCCATTGCAAAAAACCATCCTGAAGTGTACCTTATTATACTACTGATTGACGAGCGCCCTGAAGAGGTAACCGATATGGCCCGCAGCGTACGCGCCGAAGTGGTATCATCAACATTTGATGAGCCTGCTGAGCGCCACGTAAAAATAGCCAATATTGTTTTGGAGAAAGCAAAACGTATGGTAGAGTGCGGTCATGACGTGGTGATCCTTTTGGATTCAATTACCCGCCTGGCCCGTGCTTATAATACAGTTGCACCTGCATCCGGTAAAATACTATCGGGTGGTGTTGATGCCAACGCATTACACAAACCTAAACGCTTTTTTGGCGCGGCCCGTAACATCGAAGATGGCGGTTCATTAACTATCATCGCTACTGCCCTTACGGAAACCGGCTCAAAAATGGACGAGGTTATTTTTGAAGAGTTTAAAGGTACCGGTAACATGGAGTTACAGCTGGATCGTAAACTTTCAAACAAACGTATTTTCCCTGCTATCGATATCACTGCATCAAGCACCCGCCGCGACGATCTGTTGCTTGACCGCGAAACGCTGCAACGCATCTGGATATTGCGTAACCACCTGGCCGACATGAACTCGCAAGAATCAATGGAGTTTTTACAGGCCCAAATAAGGGGTACCAAAACCAACGAAGAGTTCCTGATTTCGATGAATTCTTAATATTTTAGTGGTAATGAAGTTATATTTAATGTAAATATTATTTGTAACTTCATTATTACTTAATAAAATCCTGATAACTTCGTAACACAAAATGAAGAGACGAGTTAGAAAACACCTGCCCAATACCATAACTTGCGCCAACCTGTTTAGCGGCTGTATAGGCATCGTGTTTGCCTTCCAGGGTAATTTATTAATCGCATCATACGCCATTTTCCTGGCTGCTATTTTTGATTTTTTTGATGGCTTTGCATCCAGGGTACTCAACTCCTACTCGTTTATAGGTAAAGACCTTGATTCGCTGGCAGACATGGTAAGCTTTGGTTTTTTACCGTCGGCTATTTTATATGAATTGTTTTTAAAGGCCCCGCAAATTGCGCACATCAGCGAGTATTTGTGCTACCTGGCTTTTTTAATAACCGTATTTTCGGCTTTACGCCTGGCCAAATTCAATAATGATACCCGGCAGTCAGATAGCTTTATTGGCCTGCCAACACCTGCCAATGCTATATTTATAGCATCGCTGCCATTGATTATCGAACAGTACGAAGTTTTGGCCCGGTTTATCCTAAATCCGTATACATTAACGATACTTATAGTTATCATGTGTACCCTGCTGGTATCCGAATTGCCGCTGATGTCGCTTAAATTCAAGAACCGCGACTTCAATAAAAACATTTTCCGTTATTTACTGCTCATGTTTTCGGCAATACTGATTCTATTTTTTAAATTTGTGGCAGTTCCGGTGGTTATATTTATGTACATCACCTTATCTTTAATTCAAACAAGACTCACAAATGACAAAATTCCAGGCTGAAATTGACGTAATGCCCAAAAAAGAAATTCTTGACCCGCAAGGAAAAGCAGTAACCGGAAGCATGAAAAACCTCGGTTTAGCCGAAATTCAAAACGTACGTATTGGCAAACATATCACCCTTGAGCTTGAAGCCGACAGCGCCGAAACAGCACACAGCAAAGTAGACGAAGCCTGCAAAAACTTATTGGCAAACCTTATTATGGAAAGCTATACTTTTAAGGTAGTAGAAGTTTAGTTTTTGAGGGAAAAGGTGAAAGGAAAAAGGCGAAAGGTTTGCTGGCAATCTAATCGAAAAAGTGACATTAAATATAAAGGGCGAATGATAGTTTTTATCATTCGCCCTTTTCATTTTCGGTTTCCGGTGAAAACCTTTTGCCTTTAACCTTTTACCTTTCGCCTAACTAAAGGCTTGCTTCTTTTTCCGCTTTAATTTGTTGCAGGGTAATCAAATTTGCATTAACTGTGGCTTTTACCTGGTTAAATTTGGCAAAAATTTCTGCCGGGTTTTGACCGCCTCCTTTACAAGCCAATTCAACTTCCTGTATAGTAGCCTGGCTTATTGGCATTCCAAAAAAACCCAGGTTAGGTTTCAATTTATGCGATGCCTTCCCGGCCTCGGTCCAGTCGCCAGATTCAAGGGCAGCAGTTATAGCACCCAATAATTGTGGTGTTTGCTCCAGGAACATACCAATAGATTCAACAATAAATTCATCGCTGCCATCGGCAATTTCATATAGGAAAGAAAGATCAAAGTCTTGTTCTGGTGAAATATCTGACATATAAAGATTTATGAATATTCAAAATTATACTTTTTTTACGACCAAGTCATCAATAAGTTCACTTTTTAACTGTAAAATATTTTTTTTTATTCCGGGGTGCTCAAATTCGGGCGCCAACTCGGCCAAAGGCTCTAAAGTAAACCTCCGTTTATGCATTTCGGGGTGTGGTACCTTCAAATCCGGTTCATCAATAATGACATCGCCGTAAAACAAAATATCAATATCAATGGTCCGCGAGCCCCATTTTTCTTCGCGCCTGCGTCCCATTAACAGCTCAATTGCCAATATTTTTTCAAGTACTTCCCGCGCTGTAAAATCGGTTTGCAACAGCAGCACCTGGTTTAAATAGTCGGGCGCATCTGTTTTGCCCCATGATTGGGTTTCATAAACAGATGACGCCTTTAGTACGGGCGCCACATCTGCTTCAATGCGCTCAATTGCCTCATTCAGCAGCAATTTTCTGTCGCCAAGGTTACTGCCCAAAAGTAAAAAAACATCAATCATGTTGTAACAAATATTATAGAACAGGCTCTTACCACTATACGGTATTGAATTACTAAGTTTGCATAGTTAAACAGATTTATAACATTAATGAAACAATTCTTCAAATTCGTTTTTGCCACCATGCTGGGGTTAGTATTAACAACAGTGATACTGGTTTTTATAATTGTAGGTATAATAGTTGCCGCCAGCGGTGAAAAAGAGGTAGAAGTTGAGCCCGGTTCTGTGTTACACATGGCGTTTACCACGCCAATAACCGAGCGTACGCCAAACAACCCGCTTGCCGGGTTAAGCTTTTTAGGGTTAAACAGTGATAAATCAACCGGTTTAAACGATATTTTGGCTAACATTAAAAAAGCCAAATCCGATAGCAACATCAAAGGTATCTTTTTGGATGAAAGCTATTTGACATCGGGCCAGGCTACCACCGAAGAAATTCGTAATGCATTAATCGACTTTAAAAAATCGCACAAGTTTGTTATCGCCTACTCTGAAATTTACACCCAGGGCTTTTACTACCTGGCATCAGTTGCCGATAAAGTATACATGAACCCCAAAGGTATTTTTGAATTTACAGGTTTTAGCCAGCAAGTTACCTTCCTGAAAGGCGCACTTGATAAATTGGGCATCGAGGTACAAATTATTAAGGTAGGCACTTACAAAAGCGCAGTTGAGCCTTTATTCCTCACCAAAATGAGCGAACCTAACCGTTTGCAGGTTACCTCCTATTTAGGTTCGTTATATGACCATTTTTTAACCGGTATCAGCACAAGCCGGGGTATTAATAAAGATTCGTTGTTTAATTATGCCAATAGCGGTCGCGTTCAATTCCCCGAAGACGCGGTAAAACTAAAGCTGATAGATGGCCTGAAATATAAGGACGAACTATTAGATGAACTTAGGCAGCGCACAGGCAAGGGCAAAAAAGAAGATATTGCAAGCGTTGACCTTGATGAGTATACCAAAAGCAAAACCGACGATAATACCGACGACGATAATTCGTCAAAAAATCGCATAGCTATTGTTTATGCCAGCGGCGATATAACCGGCGGCCAGGGCGATGATAACAGCATCGGATCTGAAAGAATTTCAAAAGCTATACGTAAAGTACGTTTAGACAACAAAGTAAAGGCCGTTGTATTACGGGTTAACTCGCCCGGTGGCAGTTCATTGGCGTCTGACGTGATATGGCGCGAAGTTGCGCTTACCAAAAAAGTGAAACCCATTATTGTATCGATGGGCGATTACGCCGCGTCGGGTGGCTACTATATCAGTTGTGCGGCCGATTCTATATTTGCCGAACCAAATACGATAACCGGGTCGATAGGCATTTTTGCTGTATTGCCCAACATGCAAAAACTGTTTAATGACAAACTGGGCGTTACTTTTGATGGTGTAAAAACCGGAAAATATGCCGACCTGGGCGACGTGAGTCGGCCATTAACTCCAGAAGAAAGGGCGATATTGCAAAACAACGTGAATCATGGTTATGACGATTTTACAAAAGCCGTTGCAGCAGGCCGTGGCAAAACACAAGCCTACATCAACAGCATTGGCCAGGGCCGGGTTTGGACCGGCGCACAGGCTATAAAAATTGGCCTGGTTGATCGTTTGGGCAATATTAACGATGCTATTGCATCGGCTGCTAAGAAGGCTAAGCTTAAAAACTATAACCTGGTAAGCTACCCCGAGCAAAAAAGTTTCTTTAAACAGCTCGACAGCGATGTAACCGGCCAGATGAAAACCAAAATGATGAAATCGGAATTAGGCGATAATTACCGCGTGTACGAGCAATTAAAAGGCCTTACCCAAATAATGCGCACCCCACAGGCCAGGTTGCCCTATGAAATTGTGATCAAGTAAGTTTTATGTTATATTTTGAAAGAAGAGGCTGTATCATAAATCATGATCAGCCTCTTTTTTATTATTAATGGTTTATTGCTATAAAATCAATTAGTTATCTATGGTTTTATTTGTTTTAACAATCTGATTTTCATATATTTAAAGTATAGATATATGAGATATGGCAATCAGACAACCTGTTTTCAAACACTATGATCAGCAGCAAATATTAGCTATTCCGCCAACCCTGGAGGAGCTAATCCCGCAATCCCATCCGGTTAGAGTTGTCAAT
>NZ_JBFUIA010000038.1:0-63049 GCF_056402115.1 Mucilaginibacter sp. P4_C11
TCATCCATGCCGCTGATTACGGCTGATATACATAAAAACAGGATTTCTTCCAACGGGTAAAGATGATGCCCTTTGTTCGTTCTGCGCGGGTCTTTCATGCTGGAAAAATAAGGACAAAAAACTTGGTGGGCTCGATATTCGGGATTTGAAAAGGCCATTTTTTTGACCTGAATCACTTATATCCTAAATATACACCTTTTTTCCTATTTCAAAAAGTTAAAAGCGATTTCCCTGGCATTATGAAATTTATCAGCGATGCACCCGCAGAAAGGCAGGCCTTTTTGACCACACTGCATGAGGCAATCATAGCTAACGACCCAACAATTACCCCTGTCATCAAGCTGATGATGGGCAAAGAAATGATTTTATACGAGGAACGCGGCGTTATGAAATACGGGCTGGCCAGTGCAAAGGCTTACATGTCGTTACACTGCCTGCCCATGTACATGAACCCCGCGCTGTACCAGCAATTTGAAAAGCTGCTGCCGGATGCTAAATTCCAGAAGGGTTGCATCAATTTTAAAGATGAATCCGAAATGCCTGCCGCAGCCCTGGCCACACTGATCGCTGCATGTTCGGGTATAAGTATAGCAGATATGCTGGAAAAACGGAAAAGAAAATAGCCGGCCAATGAACTGTACTCGTCCCAAATTTGGGGGCTTGTTCGGGGCAGTTGCTTACGTTTTATCTGCCGCACCCATAAATGATTATAAACATGATCAATTAAAAGTGGGATTATTTCTCCAAAGAGACCTGATCAAAGCTAATGGTAGTAGGCGTTGCCATTGAGCCGGAAGAAACAGCCAGGCCTGCTAATAACGATTTTTTTATTTGGCCAGTTACTGAACCTATTTTTATCCAGTTTTTTCCATCAACTGAAGAGTAACCTGAGAATACATCGCCCTTTCGCTGTAAACGGAGCCAATAATATCCCGTGAGGCGACTGAAAGTAACTACAGGCTCCGCAAGCGATTGGCTTGATGTAACCGTTTTTGTTCCATTTCTTGCTAACTCCCGGAAAAGGAGACTGGTGTGCCAGCTTGGCGCCTCCGCCTGACCCGATGGCTCAGGTTTTACCACTAAAGCTATCTGCGGCGCATTAACCGTTAATCCTTCGCGGATAACCAGGCCAAAATTGGTAAACTGTGAACTAACCTGGGGAACGTACCGGCATGTGATGGCCCCATCGCCGTTTAAGGCCGTATAAATAAATTTAAACTGATTATTTAAGCTGTCAATACCCATTCCGCCTGCTGTTATGGTAAATTGCCGTCCATCAAAAACCGCGGCGCTTTTTTGTTCTCTGTTATCTCCAACATCTGCCTGTTCCCAATTTGCACGGAACCCCGTTGTAATGCTAACCGGATAAGCATCTGCGCCCCCGCCCCATTTATTAGCCGCAGAAACTATATAGTAATAGGTTTTCCCTTTTAATACTTTACTATCCTGGTATAACGGATTAGTGATATGGCTGGCTATAACAAAATAAGGTCCATTTCTGTTCCCTGCTCTTTTAACAGTATAATAATCCGCGCCCACAGAAGATACCCAGGTTACAGTATTGCCGTTTAACGAGGTTTTAGCTACCAGACCTGCCGGCGCTGCCGGAATGGTATTGACATCATATTTCCCGTTTACCGATGCCGTTCTGGAGTAGAGCAGCGTTCCAAAACCCACATGGTCGGCACCTGGTAGCCCCTGCTGTTCCGGCCTCATCTTTTCGGCCGCCTGCCGGGTATAGGGCGCCGCTAAACCCATACGATTTACGTAATGATTATAGATCTGTTCGTACACCGCCCGCAGCTTCCCCCTGCCTTCTGATGATAGCTGCTGATGCAAGTATTTACCTGTTCTGTCCATTGCGGGTACGTAAGGCACATCCTGCCCAAGGTTATATCTGGCGGTATATTCAAATCCCTTTAGTAAACGGTTATCTGCATAAGCATATAAATTTAATCCCTGGTGCCACGCCATTTCCGCACAATCGCCTAAATGGGCTATGCCCAGTTGTGTATGACTTTGATCCCGGCCGCTTTCCTGGCATTGACCCGCGTCGTTAATAATATAATTAACCAGGCTTCCATCGCCTGGGCCGTCAATATAATAGTGTAAAACCCGTTCAAATATGGGGCGGTCATTGCAAAAAACACCTATTGCCATCATTGTTTTCATGGCTGCCGCATCCCAATTACCGTTGGCAAACGGAGCAAAATCTTTGATAGCCGGGTATATCACTTCATGAAAATGATTCTCTGTTTTTTCGATATCCGCTGCAGACCAACCCGAATGGGTATAGCGGAGTATCTCGGCAGCATTCACCATTTTAAATGGGCCAAGCCCGGCCATTAATACAGCATCGCGCCCGGTAATTGATTTTAATGTTGATGACCAGGAATTAACAATTGCTATAGCTTTATCGGCATAAGGTTGTTGACCGGTAAGCGCCCACATCAATGCATTTTGATAAGCAGCATTAGCATCTGCATCATAAACACCCTGCCCAATAGTCGGATTCCGGCCTACCATTTCCATAGGCCCCTGCATACGATAGGTATTTTGTGATTGCGGATAAGCCTGAAGAACCAGGAACCCGCTGTATATCGGTTCCTGCTTTTCTTTTATTGCTGTTTTCATCCGCTCTATATCCTGCGTGTTTTGCAATAATCCGGGATGTGTAAACGACTGCGCCCTTGCAAAATTAACCAGGCACAATAATAAAAAGCAGCGCAGAAGTAAACATATTCCTTTTATATAATTCATGATTTATTTATGGTATTGTAATTTATAAGATGTTCATTTTACATGACTGTAATAGCTAAAAACTTTTTGCCTTGTGCTTCGCGATATACCAACAAGGTTCATCGCCTGGTTACATAAAAAGTTTGTTCAACCGGTTCCGCAGATTGATACAAAGGTTCTGTTACGCTCCCCCATTGATAAGCTACTACTTTAATCTTTACGGGGTACTTACTTTTAATAGGGATAGGTGTAAATTTAATGGCGCTATTTTCCACATATGCCGGTCCCGAAATAATATAATAATCCACAGGTAATACCGAATCTGACCTGGCATGTAAAGCAAGTTCTTTGGTACCATATTTAACATCTTGTATTTTTTGAAATGTTATTTTCTGGGGTTTACCAGTTGTTAATTTAGCAGGGATGGTCATCTTGCCAGGTTGTACCGCATGCCGATATTCGTCATCGCCTGCATTTTCTTCCTGTATCCAAAGATCACCTCCCATACCCGACCGGTCAAATTGTAATCTGAATGAAGAGGGGCCTGTTTGTATTGCCGGGCCAGTGATTACCCTAAAGCTAATGGGGCCTGCCGCATGCCCCAATTTTTGGCCACCACCAATAAGCTCCGGGGGCATTTTTGATAAAAAACCGCCTTTTAGCTGGAATGAAACACCGCCTTGTTCTGGTTCAAACTTCAAGGCCGCAAAACCCAATTTAGCAACCGGCAATAACTGACCATCCTGTATAAAAGTAAGCATTTGCCTTTTGCGCCTTACACGGTCGCCTTCAAACCTCATGGCCGCTGTCGCCGTTTCCTGATCAAAAAACCAATATCCATTAGCGCTATTACCCTCAAATGATTTATAAGGGGCAGGTAAAAACTCATCCTTTTCCATCCCGCCTGTACCTGTTAACCATCCCGATGATCTTTCAATCGGTTTTAAGGCCGACTGTCTTTGTTCGGGCAAACGGTACAGGCATGCTTTACGGATATACAATGCGATAAATCTTGCCAGGTGTGCTGACCAATCGAAATGCCCTCCGCCGGGATCTACAATTACACTAACCAGGTTACGGGCATCACGGGCACGCAAAGCTAATGCGGTTTGTTTTACCACCGGCCAGTAAAAGTCACGGTCACCAGGTTGGGTGGCTGGGTCGGGCACACGGTATTGCGGCCACTCGGTAGTTTCGCCCACGATGTAACAAAGCGGAATGTTTTTAAAATTCAGGGAATCAGGTAATGGAATAGTTTTTACGGGGATGCATGCTATAGTTCGTTCGGGCAAGGCATTTGCAAAGGTCCAGGCAAAATGCCCGTTAGCCGAGTGGCCCATGGGGATAACCGGGGCCGTTTTTAATTCCTGATAACCCGATTCCAGTGCCAGATCACCCATCATTTGCTGAAATACTTTTTCCATTCCGGGTTTCATATCAGCAGTTAAAGATTGATCTCCCCTTTGTGCAGGCCCAATCCAAATGATACCCAAACCTATCTCAGCAGCCGTGCGCCGGATGAACGGATCCTCCAGCCAGTTACGTTCCAGCAAATTAGCCAGGGATACAATTACACCTTTAACATGTTTACAATTTGGTGGTATCCATAAATAAGCATTCCGGGTGCTAACCTTTACACTATACTGATATACGTGATCTTCGGGTTTATCCTGAGCTTTACAATTACTAACCAGAACCAGAACAGTCAGCAACAAAACAATGATCTTACGAGCCATGGAGTTTAATACTTTAAAATATTGATTTATAAACTCATTACTGATTGTATTATGGTGTCACCCTGAACCAGTCAAAATCGGCATAACCTCCCATGCGTACATCAGGCTTGCTGATACAGAATAAGCCCATCTTTGCTCCTATCCATTTATCGGGTTGCGCATAAAACGGCTGTCCAATATCCTTAAAATTGATCCCATCCTCACTATAACTAAAACTACACCGGGCATCGGGCGAACTCATATGCACCCGTAAGTAAACTGCAGATTGGTTGATCCTTTCCTCAGCCAAAACCTCCTCCAAATTGCCATTTAATGCTCCCCTACAGATAACCTGGTTTACTTTAAATCCTTTTTCATCTTTAGAGACAGACAGGTACGAATAGTCATTTCCCATAATGAGCAAGCCTGCCTTCTTACCTTGCCATATCCCCCATTCCACTTTATAGTCTACTTTGGTGGTTGCAGTAAAATCAGGAGCCGGGAACTTTTGTAGCAGCAGGTTTGGAACAGGCCAAAGGTTAACCGCGTCCTGATCTGTTGGATAAGCAAACAACCGTAAATAACCCGAGCCGGGAATCAGTGCGCTCCATTGAATTTTGGGGTTGGCATGCCATTGCCATTGTAAACCGGGCTTATCAGCGTTAAACTCGTCATTTTCAGCAGGTGTTGCTATCGGATAACGTTTATCCACATCGGGCTTTTTGAAAACCGGTACCGGTTCTCCTTTTCCATCACCATCATCATCTTTTCCAATCACTGGCCAGTTGTTTACCCATTTAACAGGCTCCAGGTGCAAAACTCTGCCATAAGGCCCTTTATCCTGAAAGTGAATAAACCAGGGCTCACCGGTTTGTGTCTCGACCAGCGCACCCTGGTGTGGACCATTTACCGTGGTTCCACCCTGGTTCATCACTACCTTAGCTTCATAGGGACCATATATATTTTTCGATCGCAAGGCAAGCTGCCAGCCGGTAGCTACGCCGCCGGCCGGCGCCATTATGTAATAATACCCGTTGCGCTTATAAAATTTAGGACCCTCTACAGTATGGTTATCATCGTGGCCATCATAAACATGCTTACCGTCATCGGTAACGCCCGTCCCTGCAGCATTTAACTGAAAAACGGTCAGCAAACTATTAACCCCGGCACGGCTGCCCGCCCAGGCCACTGCGAGATAGCCTTTGCCATCATCATCCCAAAAAGGACAAGGGTCAATAACGCCCTTGCCCGGCAAAATCAACAAAGGTTTACTCCAGGCGCCCGCCGGATTTTTGGCTTTAATCATATAAATACCATAGTCCGGGTCGGGATAATAAATGTAAAACTCGCCCTTATGAAAACGGATACTGGGCGCCCAAACGCCTTTGCCATGCTGGGGTTTATCATAAACAATTTCAGGGATTTGTTTTTTTAGTGCGTAATTGATCAGCCTCCAGTTAACCATGTCTTTGGAATGCAAAATGGGCAAACCGGGCATACAATTAAAACTGGATGCTACCAGGTAATAATCGTTTTTAACACGTATTACATCGGGATCTGAATAATCTGCATAAAGAACAGGGTTCTTATACGTACCGTTTCCCTGATCTGATACCCATGTTTTTGAAAAGGGATCTATTTGTGCTATCGCATTATGGGCAACCGATATAACGCTCAATAGGGCAACAAAAAAAACCACCATCTTATTGTTCATAGCTTTATAACAAATTAGCCAAATATAGTTCAAAAGTAGGGCAAAGGAAAGATTCGCAAGGGAGGAAAATAGGTCAAATAAGGGGGAGAAGAAATGAGACTGGCTTAGAAACTGAGCAATTTTTTTGATAATGCACCAAATCCTAAACCCGTAGGCTGATGGAGCTTATATCTTTTTCTTCAAGACGAATATCCACAGCCGCCTATGCCTGATAACATCGATTGATTCAAAGTATATTCTATATACCTTCTGATAATAAAGTGGACAAGTGCTTTGTAAGTGAATGACAAAATGCCTTCAGTAAATGCATGTTGCGTTTATTATAACAAATCGTATTCGTATAAAACAGTAAAAGCATCCTTCCACATAGAAAGATGCTTTTACTGTTTATAATGGTAATTACTTTAAAAAGAAATCCAATAAATCTTTTTGAACCTGCGGGGTATTTTCCTGCACTACCCAATGGCCTGAATCTTTAATTACCGACTCCTGCACATTTTCAGCTACCAATTTGGTATGCGTTGCCAGGAAGGGTGCGGCGAAATGATCAGAACCCATGGCCAGCACCGGCATAGTCAGCTTTGTTTTAGCAAACTCAATGTTATCCTTAGCATCCTGGTTAAAATAGCCAAACCAGTGGAAAGCACCTGTAGTTGCGCCGGGAACCGAATAAGCCCTGATAAACTCTGCTTTCTCGGCTTTTGTAAAGGCATCCTTTTGAAAACCCACAACCGGCCAAAAATCTGTAAAGAATAAACCAACTTTGCCCGAAACCAATTCGCCGGCGTGTGGCTGTGCAAAAAAGCCAAACCACCAGGCTTGCGCTTTTACCTGGCTCCATACCGGTTCAATGCCTGGCAATAAAGCATCCATTAAGGCCAGCTTTTTAACATCGGCAGGAAATTGTGCTGCATAAGCATAAGCTACCATCAAACCTATATCATGCCCGGCCAGGTTGATATGTTGGTAACCTAATTTTTTCATCAGTTCGTGCATATCAACTGCCATGTTCTTTTTGTCGTACCCGCCGGCTGTTTTGCCTGATTCGCCAACACCGCGCATATCGGGTGCTATAACGGTGAAGTGTTTGGATAGCTCGGGCAGTAACCTGTTCCACATGTACCAGTTTTGACCAAAGCCGTGTACCAATAATAAAGGTTCGCCCCTGCCGCCTATTACATAGTGTATTTTAACGCCGTTAACCGTAGCATACTGGTGTTTAAAATTAGACGGTGGGTTGGCAGGTATAATAGCCGCTGATACGCTGCAGGCTACCACGGTAAATACCAGGACCAGCACCAAGTGCTTAATTGTTGTTATTGCTTTCATGATTTCTATCGTTTTTTAGTTGTTATGTATATTTATTTTTTTTTGTTATCGCTGATGTCTTTATAAGCATTGGGCAGGTTAAAATTGTAGTGGAGCCAATTAAACAGCACGTAGCCTTTATCGTATTCCTTCATTTTTACAGCATCTTTGGTTTGTTCAAGGGTGAGTCCTTTATCAACAGCGGCTTCTACCTCTTTCTTCAGTTCTTCCACATAATCAATAGTGTATTTGATGCCGGCTTTATTGGTAATGCGGCCATGCCCCGGTATTACAATGGCATCGTCGGGTAAAAAATCATATACCTTTTTCAGGTTGGCGGCAGGCTCTAAAAAGAAGCCGTCAAACAGCCAGGGAATTGCGGGGCTTTCGGCAATGAATGGGTTGCCCGCCCAAAATACCTTTTGATTAGGCATCCACACAAACAGATCGGCGGGCGATTGGGCGGTGCCTACATTTAGCAGTTCGACTATTTTACCCTTGCCCATATCCACCTTAAGGTTGCTGTTTTTAGGTATCACAATATCAGCCGGGCGAAACACGGTGTTTTCAATACCCCTGTCGGCACCAAATAAGGTCACCATAAATTGCTTTATACCATTGTAGTTTTTTGCCAGGTTTTCTTTCGCATATTCGTTTTGGATGATAAGAGTTGATGCCGGCAGCAGGTAGTTGCCAAAACAATGATCGCCATGATCGCTGGTATTAACCGCTAAAATAACAGGCTTATCGGTTACAGACCGGATCAGCTGTATTTCCTGGTCATACAAACGTTTGGTAAGCATTACTTCTATCAGCAATACTCCTTTTTCGCCCACAATAAAACCGCCCGTGGTGGCCTGGGGTATGCCTTTTGTGGTTTCTGTTTCGGCTGTGGTTGGGATAATAGCATAGATGTCGTTGTTAATTTTATGCAGCCCAAGGGTTACTTTATTGGCATCCCAAATAGGTATTGTTGGCGGCATTTGAGCGAATGCACCACCATGCAGGCAGGTTAGCGTTAGGCAAATGGCCAATAATTTTAAGATAAGTGTTTTCATTTTATTGTTTTTTTTAAGGATATATGCAGGGTTATTGATGTTTTATTTTTGATAACCGCCAAAGTATTTTACCGGCGACCAGGCGGGGATTACTTCTGGAATGGCTGGGTTTTGAGCCGCGTATTTACCGGCTGCATAAACAACTTTTCCGTTCACCACGGTCATTAAGGCGGTGATGTTTTTAACTTTTTCTGCGGATGCAGCAAAATAATCGTCGGATAGGATAACCATATCGGCATACATGCCTTTAACCAGTTTGCCCTTCACATTTTGCTCGCCCGAGCACCAGGCGCTGCCCGATGTATATAATTGTAGCGCGGTGAATTTATCCAACACCTGGTCTTGTGGCCAAAACTGCATACCACCAATGGTTTTACCGGTTAGCAGCCAATGCAGGGCCATCCAGGGGTTATAGGTAGATATCCGCGGCGCATCGGTGCCCATACCCACCGGGATACCCATTGCCAACATCTTTTTTATGGGAGGCAATTGTGTTTTGGGCTGCCCGTACATTTTGGTATAAAGTTCGCCCTGGAAATACATCCGGAATTGAACTGCCACCCCGCCACCAAGGGCTTTTACACGGGCCAATTCAGGGTCGGTAATAGTTTCGGCATGGTCAAAAAACCAGCGGAGGCCGTTAAAAGGGGTTTCTTTATTTACCTTTTCAAACACGTTAAGCATCCGGTCTATCGATTCGCCATAAGTAGCATGCAAACGGAAGGGCCAGCGATTTTTAACCAGCAGGCGTATAACAGGCTCCAGGTCGGTTTCCATATCCGGCGATAGTACAATACGCGGCTCCAGGAAATTCTCAAAATCGGCTCCCGTAGCTATCAGGTTTTCGCCGGCGCCTTCCATTGCGTAACCATTTGCCATCAGGATATGGTCATTTTTATTAGGGTGAGTCTGGGCTATCCATTTTTCATAATCGGCAAACTCTTTTCCCTTTTGCTGGGCAAATAAGTAATACGAGGTACGTACCGTTAACTTCCCGGCTTTGGCCAGCGCGAGCGAAGCCTGGTAATCGGCATCATAATTTTGGGAGCCGCCTGCAGCGTCAACCACGCTGGTGATACCAAAACTGTTTATCTCGCGATAAAAGTGTTCCGAACTATTGATCCTTTCATCGGGTGTTAAAGTACCTGTTAGGGCAAGCGTGCGGTAAATGGCCATGGGCGTTTCTTTGGCATACAAAAGGCCGGTAGGTTTACCATCTTTGTCCAGTTCTACCACGCTACCGGGGTAGCTGGTATTTTTATCATAACCAAGCACCTCTATACCTTTTTTATTCAGGAAAGCCTTACCGTACAGGTAGGTTATAAATACGGGCTTATCGGGCACGGCGGCGTTAATCTCGTCAATAGTAGGCTGTCGTTTTTCGGCAAACTGAAATTCATTCCAGCCACCTACTACTTTTACCCATGCTCCCGGCGGGGTCCTGGCGGCTTGTTCTTTTAACATTTCCATGGCCCGTTTCAGGGTTTTTACACCATCCCAGCGTAGTTCCATGTTAAAGTTTAGCCCCTCCCTAATGGCATGCATATGGCTATCGTTTAAGCCGGGAATAACCGTTTTGCCGCCTGCATTAACCAATTGGGTTTTGGCACCTTTGTAGGATTTAAAAATGGCTTGCGTGCCCCCAGTGGCCATAATAAGGCCGTTTTGCATGGCAATAGCCTGCTTAAATTCGCCGGGGGCGGCCATGGTGGCAACCTTGCCGTTGTAGATGATCAGATCGGCTTTTTGCTGTTGAGCTGATGCCGCGCTAACGGTTACTATCAGCAGCAGCGGAAACAGCCTTGTTAAAATTGAATTTAAATTTTTCATAGGTATGTAGGGTTAGATGTTTTGTAGCCATTTTAAAATAAAATCGGCATGCTGCTGCCAGCCCGGTTGGCCAAGTACAAAGTGATTACGGCCAGGAAATTCTTTGTAAGCCGTAACCGATGCGCTATCACTGTATTTTTTGTAATTGCTGTAGTTAAGCGATGCAGGGATAAAGTGGTCCGAACTACCGGATAGAAATAACAAAGGGGCATGCGGACGGGCAAAATCAACCTTAGCTGCGCTTGTGGTAGCATCACGCACCACCAGTTTCGATTCTGGCACCAGTAGTTTGTAGTAAGCCTCTTTTTGCTCTTCGTAGGGCATGCCGTTGGTAAAGGCATACTGCCATTCCGGAAACGACATGAGGTAGGTTTTAGCGGCATCGGTAAAGAAACCCAATGCCCCCCAGCCCGCTTTGTAAAAGGAAAGCTTAAAGGTAAAGACGCCCTGCGGCTGTAATGAATGGATGGCAATGCCCGCCACAGCCAGGTCTTTTTGCAACAATAACTGGGTTATCAGGCCGCCCATAGAGTGGCCTATCAGTATCGGTTTTTCTGGAAGGGATTGAACGATGCCTGCGTAGTAATCGGTTAACCCGGCCAAACGCAGACCAGCTACTTCGGCATCCGGATGCCTTTGACGCAAGGTACAGGCAGGTGCATCCTTATGTGGCCAGGCCGGTGCTAAGGTATTGTATCCCTGTTGCTCAAAATAGGTTTTCCACTCGTTCCAGCAATCGCTGCTTACAAACGCGCCGGTAATAAAAACAATGGTTTTAGGATTTGTCGTTTTCATATTGTGTAGTGTTCATATTCTTTTATGTCGATATGAACCACAATTGACAACTGGCACGCCATCAATACAAACACCTAAAAATCAGTTAGTTAAAATTTTATCAAAATAAATAATTGCTTTATATCGTAATCCGGTGACGTTTAGCAACGACATAAGGTAAGCCGGACGGTATTTTTTAGCACAACGATATATCGTTGCCACCATATTGGGCAACGATATGTAAAGGCTCTGCATCGCTACAAGAGGCTGTTTTTATAGCTAAATGAACGTAAAACGGCCTATTATCATTAAAACCCGCACCATAACATGCCTTGGCGTGCTTTATGTAATGGCGTTCCCTGCATGAGGACAACTTTAGCTACACTCCTATTCTTTATTTTGCACACAGCAACTTACGGGCAAACCAGTAACACGGCAGCCGATTCTATCCGCCTGGATATATTACTAAAAACCAGTCGGGCCGATTCCATTCGTAAGGATTATCTTTCTGCGTTAAAGCATTTAAACCAATATCTAAGCCTCAAAGATTCGGTGCTTGAAGTTACCAAACAGCGCCAGGTAGCCCAGCTTCAGCAACAATATCAAACGAAAAAAAAAGACCACGAGATAAAGCTGAAGGAAAACAACATCAGCCTGCTCATCAGCCAAAGCCAGTTGATGACCAACAACCTGCGGCAGGCTAAATCTATCCGTAATATTATCATCGCGGTAGCTATGGTAGCGGCGCTGTTACTCACACTCACCTATTTTCAATACCGGGTAAAAATGCGGACAAACCTGCGGCTGCAACTTCAGCAAAAAGCCATTAGCCAAAAAAATGAACTGCTACAACAAACCGCGGGGCAAAAAGATACTTTGCTTGATGAAAAGGAACTACTGATAAAAGAAATTCATCACCGGGTGAAAAACAACCTGCAGGTGGTGATCAGCCTGCTAAACACCCAATCTGCCTATTTGAATGATCCACAGGCATCGGCCGCCATCCGCCAAAGCCAGCACCGCATGCAATCCATATCACTCATCCATCAAAAACTGTATCAATCTGAAAGCCGCGCACTCATCAACATACAGGATTACACCCGCGAACTGGTGCAATATCTACAACAAAATTTCGAGACCGGTAGCCGCATCACTTTTAAACAGCATATAGCCGATATTGAACTGGATGTGCTGCGGGCCGTACCTGTTGGACTGATATTGAACGAGGCGATAACCAACGCTATAAAATACGCCTTCCCTGCCGATAAGCATGGCTGTATAACCATTGAATTAAGTGGCGATGATAACGGCGACCTAAAACTTACAGTAACGGACGATGGAATAGGCCTGCCGCCCGAATTTGACATCGACCTGTGCAAATCATTAGGCATTAATTTAATAAAGGGTATGTGTAAGCAGATAAGCGGGCAACTGGCCATCCAGGGCAAAAAAGGCCTCATGATAGCTATCGGATTCCCGATGGAACCTGTTTTCGCCGCCGGTACGCCGAATGACGAAATATCGCCATTTGACACGTTAACACAAATCACAGATCGTGATAAAACCAACTCAAAAATCTAATAATCAGAACTATAAAATACAGGCACGTCAATTGCAGTTTAAAACCCGCGTAAGAAAAGAATATGATTTGTTGCAGAAGAATGTATGTGTATGTTAGGGTTTTAGTATTAGCCTTTTTTTTTATGACCTGCGGTTTTGGTGTTATTGCACAACCGCAAAACTTAACATCGTTAAAAAGCAGCCTGCAAAAAAGCAAGGCAGATACCGGCAGGGTAACCGTTTTGCTGCAAATTTGTGCTTACTATAATAGCATAGCCAAGCCCCTGCCGGCAGACCTTAATAGCGCCCTTGCTCATGGCGGCGCTGCCGAAAAGTTAAGCACCTCTCTTAATTACCCCAAAGGCCTTGGGAATACCTATATGGCTTTTGCTAAAACCTACCAGTTAAAAAAAGATAGCGCGGCATGTAACGGCTATGTTCGTAAAGCTATCGCGATATTTTTAAAAAACAACCTGTATCGTGAAGCGGCCGAAGCATACTTAAAAATGGAGGAATATTACCAGGCCTTTGGCGGTACAGATTTAAATGTACGTATAGCTTATTATGAACAGGCACTACCCTTTTTCCAACAATCGCCTGCAAAGGACAGGCAGGAAGCTACACTAAAGGTTTTGGGCGATTTTTACCAGGTACAAGGGAATTTTTCAAAAGCACTGCAGTATTTGCTACAGGCGCTTAAGCTTATCCGGTATACAAATACCATAGACAAAGAAAGTTTATATGATTTACTGGGCAGTGTTTACTCCATGACCGGAAACCTAAATAATGCCCTGACCTATGGCTTATTAGCGATTAAAATGACAGAGCAAGGCAAGGACACCACTATGCAGGCTTGCGCGGTGTATAACCGGGTAGGGATCACCTATTACCATATGTTACAATTTGAACGTGCTAAACTATATTTTGAACAATCGCTCGCAATTGCGGTAAAAAACCGCGATGTATCAACCCAGCTAAACCAATATGTGAACATTGCCCAGGTGCTCACTTCGCAATACCGGTTCAACGATTGCATAACACTGTTGCAAAAAGTAATCAGCAAATATCCCGCCGATGAGATATCCCGTCATATTGGTATAGATCTTATCCTGTTAAGGTGCTTTACAAAACTGAAAATGTTTAAAGAAGCTTTGGCATATAGCCTGCGGGTAGAGGCGGCCAGCAAAAATATGGGTCAATATGACGGCTATCAGCTCACGGTTCAAATTGTTTTAACCGCTTATTACACAACAACTATGCAAATAGTACCGGCACGTAAACATTTAAACATTTTTAAAAAATCAGCAACCAAACAGCACAATCCTATAGCGATGTCTGTGGCTTACGATCATGAGGCCCGGCTTGATTCGGTCGAAAATAATTTTGCCGCCGCATATAAAAACTATAGGATAGCCGGCAAAATAAAGGATTCGGTGTGGAACGAAAATCAAAGCCGACAAACAGCCCAGCTCCAAATCCAGTTTGAAACCGAAAAAAAAGACCAGGAACTAACAGCCAGGGAGGCACGCATCAGGCTGTTGAATAACCAGGCCAGGCTGCAAAAAATAAATCTTGACCAGGAAAAAACCACGCAAAAACTCATCATTGGCGGGGCCGTGTTATTAGCTATATTATTAGCGATAAGTTACTCGGGGTATCGCTCAAAACAACGGGTGAACCAGCAGTTACAAACACAGCGGCTGGAGATAGAACAAAAGAACGCTTCATTGCAGCTTCTGATCAGCGAAAAAGATAACCTGTTGCAGGAAAAGGAGTGGCTGATGAAAGAGATCCATCACCGGGTTAAGAACAACCTGCAGATAGTAATCAGCCTGTTAAGCACCCAATCCAGCTACCTGCAAAACGATATCGCCTATAATGCTATCCGCGAAAGCCAGCACCGGATGCAATCCATCTCATTGATACACCAGAAACTTTACCAATCAGATAACCTGGCGCTGGTAGATGTACATGCCTACATCAGCGATTTGGTTGACTACCTGCGCGACAGCTTTGATACCGGTACACGCATTGAATTTGAAATGGATATTGCATCGGCCGAATTGGATGTGACCCGTGCGGTACCCCTTGGGCTGATACTGAACGAAGCCATTACCAATGCCATTAAATACGCCTTTCCTAATAACCGTAGCGGTAAAATCACCATCAGTTTAGCTGTGGAGAACCAAAATTGCTTTGCGCTTAAAATCCACGATGACGGTGTGGGCTTCCCGGTTACCGTAGACATATCCAAAAGTAAATCATTGGGCATGAGCTTAATGCGGGGGCTTAGCAAACAATTAGGTGGCAGCCTTAAGGTTGAGAACGGGCAGGGAATAACTATTGAAGTTGATTTTGTTAACGAAACACTTTTAAAAGTGGTTTAACCAATTTGTTATGAGTAAAAAAATACTGATTGTAGAAGACGAGTTTATTGTAGCCAATGACCTTTCCATTATACTGGAAAACGCCGGTTACGATGTTTGCGGTATTGCCGATTCTGTAGAAGAAGCAAGAGCGATGGTGGCCAAATATCAGCCACAGCTGGTTTTACTTGATATTCATTTAAAAGGGCGGCTAACCGGGATAGACCTTGCCCTTGAATTAAGCGAAGAAAACATTGCCTTTGTTTACCTATCGGCAAACTCCAACCAGAAAATATTGGAAGAGGCCAAAGCCACCAACCCTTACGGCTTTATGGTGAAGCCCTTTAGGGAAAAGGATGTACTGGTGAGCCTGGAAATAGCCCAATACCTGCATGAGCAAAATATGGCGGCACGTAAAAATAACGAGATGCTGCTACAGGGAACATTGATGGATATTATTGGCGATACCTTAGCCTGGGACCAAAAGCTTTTTAAAATAGCTAAACAGTTGCAGCCGCATATCCCCTTTGATTACCTGGCCATAGGCCTCAAAAACCTGGATAGCCTGCCTTACAACGGGCGCGCTTTTTTGCGCCTTGGCTTCAACGAATACCAGGTTATAGGCTTTGATGAGCTGCTTACCATGACTGGCCTAAAAAAACAGGAACTGTTACGTATGCAGGAGCCAACTGCAGACGACTATCAATCGGCCATTTATAACGAGGCCGATTTTATAGCTATCTGCCGTCAAAACACTGAAAAGAACATGGCCGCACGCGCCTTTAAAATGACCGCCAACTTATCCGTATTTATCCCTGTGGCCGGGCATACCGGGTATACTATTTCCTTTTACAGCCGTAAAGCCGATGCTTACCATAGTCGGCACCTGGCTTTAACTAAAAGGCTTCAAAAAGTTCTGGCACTTGCCATTGAGGGCATTTTAAATACCGCGTCGCCATCTGCAGCAATAGCGAAAGAACAGCCTGTTAGCTTACCGGGCAAACAATCAAAGCAGTCCGAAAAGCCGGGTTTTGATGGTATTATTGGCAGCAGCCATTTGTTGCTTACCGCTTTAGACCACCTAACCCTGGTAGCACCGATGGAAACATCGGTGCTAATATTAGGCGAAAGTGGTACGGGTAAGGAGCGTTTTGCCAAATCTATTCATGGTTTGTCGGCCCGTAAAAACAAGCCGATGGTGGTGGTTAATTGCGCGGCGTTGCCCACCCACCTCATCGAATCGGAATTATTCGGACACGAAAAAGGCGCGTTTACAGGTGCCACCGATAGAAGGATAGGCAAATTTGAACAGGCAAACGGAGGCACCATTTTCCTGGACGAGATTGGCGAATTGCCTCTTGAATCTCAATCGAAACTATTGAGGGTTTTGCAGGAAAAGGAAGTTGAGCGCCTGGGTGGCCGCGAAACTTTAAAGGTTGATGTAAGGGTTATTGCCGCCACCAACTGCAACCTGGAAAAAGAAGTTGCCGCAGGAAAGTTTAGGTTAGACCTGTACTACAGGCTGAACATCTTCCCAATTCTTTTACCATCACTGCGCGAGCGGAAGGAAGACCTGCCCGAACTGGCCGCCTTTTTTGTAAAAAAATATGGCGAGCGTGCCGGTAAACCGGGGATGTCATTATCAGCCCAGGCATTGAATGATCTTGCTGCCTACCATTGGCCTGGCAACGTGCGCGAACTGGAGCACCTGATAGAGCGAAGCGTATTGCTTAACCGCGGCATGGTGATTGAACGAATTTCCATTGCAAACAAAGTTGGCGTTACCGAAAATGTTGCCGAACCAGCCAGGGTAAAATCAATCGATGATAATGAACGGGACTATATTTTATCGGTACTCAAAAAATGCCATGGTCGCATCTCGGGGCCAGGTGGCGCTGCTGAATTGCTTGATGTGCCATCAACCACACTCAATTCAAAAATGAAGCGTTTAGGTATCACCCGCAAACATGTATCCGACCTTTAATCGGGCCATTGCATGGCTTTGGCCAGGATGCCCGCCAATTCATGTATAAAAACAGTGCAGAACGTTAACGTTTGGCCGCCGGCAGCGCCGGCCGGTAATGTCGCGTACAGGCATTGGAATTTAGCCAACACAGCATGCCTGTCTGTAGCCTGCATGCCCAGCCAAATGGCATAAGCCAGCTTAATTTGCGGCAAGTTTGTTGCTTGGTTAACATTAACGGATAACAACGAAAAATCTGACCGGATGCTATATGCCACCAGGTATTCGTTTATTATTTCCCCTGTAAATATGCCCACCAAACATGCCTCCAGGTGGCACCGTAACACTGCCGACTCTTGTTTTTTAAATGATGGATTGTTTTTCATCGTGTTTAATTTATGCTTTTACAGGTTAGCGGTAATATGCCGTTGGTGATAAGCAGTCCCCGGCAACCTACTTGGGTATCAATGGTATGGATGTATTGATAGGTGCGCGTAAGCAAATCGTAACCGCAATCGATCAGGCTTATTCTTAAGTCCTGTACTGCAAAACTTTCGCCGTTTTGGATGCACTGGATCTTTTCTTTATTGACGGCCAGGAAATCATCGGTATAACCTTTTTGGTGAAGACTGATAACCCATTTGGTGAGGGTTCGGTTTAGTTTCTTTAGGGGCTGTTGTTTCATAACGAGGTTGGTTTTAAGGTAATGATATATAAATGACTCTACCCCGTTTTCAAACTTCGTTCCAATTGATTAAATACTTGATAACAAGCTACTTAAAAACATAAAACTATTAATAACTAACGCTATTTCGCAAATTTATTGAGCGGCAACGACATTTGGTGATTAGGCTTCTTACACGCCATAACAAGTTGATAGTATCAAGGCATAAAAACTTCGATTTCTGTCGTCGGTGAGCCTTTCTCTTTTTAACATGATAACAACGTTATATCGTAAAATGGCCGACCAATTTTCGAAATACAGCTAAGCGCATAAGGCAATTCAAATATCAAATTAATGATAATCAAATAGTTACACCAAAGGCATTGCTATTGATTAGTATTTGTTAAAATATTTAACACGCCCTACAATACCACACCTATGAAGAAGCTTGCTACCCTACTTGTCTTGTTTACCTCCTGCGCATGTTTGGCGCAGGAGGCCCCGTTTAAATCGCTTAGGTACGATGAAAATTATACCCCGTTGGCAAAAGATACATCCGGCAATTGGTACCATCAACTTAAGTTTAACCCCGTAACTAAAGATAAAGCCACTTATTTTAGTTTTGGCGGCGAGGTGCGTTACCAGTATTTCCGTTTTAAAAACCAGAACTGGGGCGAAGCACCTGCTGACAACAATGGTTTTATCCTTACCCGTTACCTTGGGCACGTTGATTTTCATGCAGGCAAGCACTTTAGGGCATTTGTGCAATTGCAAAGCAGCATGGCCAATGGCGAAGTGGAAACACCATCGCCGGTTGATCAAAACCTGCTTGACCTGCACCAGGCTTTTGTTGATTATGCCAACATCTTAAAAGGCGGCCAAAGCCTTACATTAAGGTTGGGCAGGCAGGAATTATCCTACGGCTCGCAACGTTTGGTTGCCGTGCGCGAAGCGCCTAACAACAGGCAGGCTTTTGATGCGGCAAAGCTGATGTATGGCAGTAAAAACCTGAAGCTTGACGTTTTTTATTCGAATTATGTACAGGCACGGCCAGATATTTTTGACGATGCCTTTAACAGCAACACGCGGTTTTGGGGAACCTATGCGGCCATTACCAAAGTACCTGTAATCCAAAACTTTGACCTTTATTATTTTGGCATACTTAAAAAAACAGCGGTATTTGATGATGGTAAAGGCCGCGAAAGCAGGCATTCTGTGGGCGCCCGGATATGGGCGAACACCCCCACCTGGCAATATGATATGGAGGGGCTTTACCAGTTTGGCAAATTTGCCGGCAGCGACATTTACGCCTGGACATTATCATCTAACATATCATATACCTTTAACAAGGTAAAGTTTGAGCCGCAAATAGGCTTAAAAGCCGAAGCCATTAGCGGCGATAAAAACTACGGCGATGGCAGGCTGAATACATTTAACCCTTTGTTTCCCAAAGGTGCTTATTTTGGATTAGCCGCCCTGATAGGGCCATATAACTTGCTGGACGCTCACCCTTACATTTCCCTTGCGCTTACCAAAAAGCTAACCCTATCCGAAGATTACGATATGTTTTGGCGATTGAACCGCAACGATGGTTTGTATGCTGTAAACGGCAAGCTCATTTATTCGGGCAAAGCAGGTACATCTAAACAAATAGGCCACCAATTGGGCACCGAACTTGCCTATACACCCAATAAATACCTTTACTTTAGGGAAGAAGTTACCTGGTTTAGCGCCGGCGATTACTTAAAGCAAGCCGGACCGGGCAAAAATATCCTGATGTTTGGCAGCACTGTTACCTTAAAATTTTAAACAAAAGGCATTTAATTTCTATGGACACCGAAAAGCTAATAAGAAATACCACCCTGCTGCTGTGCTTTATAGCCGGCTTTTGCGATACGCTTACTTTTGTTGCCGCGGGCGAATTGTTTTCGGCACATGTTACCGGCAATTTTATAGTTTTTGCTTATGACATTATCAAACACGCTAATGCGTATGGCTGGCAAAAACTGCTTACCTTCCCGGTATTTGTATTGGCGGTTATGCTGGGCGGCTGGCTGGCAAAACAGTGGGCAAACATGTACTTGCTGTTAATTATGGAAGGTATTTTATTATTTGTGAGCGGCCTGCTTGCGATAGGACTTACAGGTGGGCAGGAAACCGGCTGGCAGGCGCAGCTGATAGCCCTTATTATTGTGGTGGCCATGGCATTCCAGAATACCTTTGGCAAACTGTACAACAAAGCCACTTACGGCTTAACTACAGTTATGACCGGCAATGTAACCCAGGCTTCGCTCGATTTTATTAAATATTTTACCAGCCCGGCAGATGCCGCTACGTGGATAAGTTTTAAAAAACAAGCCACGTTAATAACCGGCTTTTTGCTGGGATGCCTGGCCGGCGCGTTGATGGCTAAACATTTTGGTTTAATTGCGGTATTGTTGCCTGCCGCATTAATGCTGGTATGGCTGGCCGCAAATAAAATGTTTGGGAAAAATATTGCATTGGGCGCCTAAGCACCAAAATCCTTACGGATACCCAGCTTTTTCATTTTGGAGTTGAGCGTAGTGGGCGGAATATTTAACAGGCTGGCGGCACCGCCTTCGCCCCATATTTTGCCATTGCACTTTTTAAGTGCGGCCAAAATATGGGCACGCTCGCCCTCGCTCATGGTAGTCACGATGGTTTCGGGAAGTGGGGCTGCCAGCGGTTGCTCCAATTGGGTGGGCAACGCCATATTGCTGATCATGTCATCGCGGGTGAGCAATACGTTACGCTCTACCAGGTTCTCCAACTCGCGGATGTTGCCGGGCCAATGGTAATGCTTCATGTTCTCCAGTACCTGCGGAGAGATGCCTCTGACTATTTTACCTGTTTTGCGGGCGTAAATATTTAAAAAGTGGTTGGCAAGATCGGCAATATCCTCCTTACGTTCTCTGAGGGGCGGCATCACTATCGGGAATACGTTGATGCGGTAAAACAGATCGAGCCGGAAACGGCCCTCGGCAACCTCCTTATCCAGGTTGCGGTTAGTCGCCGCAATAATACGTACGTCTGTTTTGATGGTTACCCGCCCTCCTATCCGCTCTATTTCCCGCTCCTGCAGCACGCGCAATAGCTTCGATTGCGACTCGATGGGAAGCTCGCCTATCTCATCTAAAAAGATGGTACCGGTGTGGGCTTGTTCAAACCTGCCAATTTTTCTTTCATACGCCCCTGTAAAAGCGCCTTTCTCATGACCAAAAAGTTCCGAGTCGATGAGCGAAATTGGCAATGCCGCGCAATTAATGCGTACAAAGGGCTTGTCTTTACGTAATGATAGCGAATGGATACGCTCGGCTATTTTTTCCTTTCCGGTACCACTTTCCCCCAAGATAAGTACGGAAGAATCGGAGCGGGAAACCTGCACCACATGATCAAAAACGGTTAACAATAAATGACTATTGCCGATAATTCCCTTAAACGGATTAGGCTCACCAATATCGGTAAACGATTGCTTCACCGTGTAGTTTGGTAAACTATGGGCCAGCGGGCTATTTGCGGCGCGTAGCATTTTTTCCATAAAGCTGGTTAGCAAGTGCAGCAAGCGGTTGCAGTGCGCTAAATGGTCGGCCTGGTAAGCGTCGGGCCGGCGGCTGTAAAAATTAAAGCAGCATATTTTTCCATCGGCCAAAGTAACAGGTAATGACAAATGCGACCGCAGGCTATAGGTATCGGCAAATAATTTTTTTAAGGATGGCTTACCCAGCAGCGCGTTCAACTCATTTTCATCATACCATGTAGCCATCTGGTCAACGGTATCATTGGCTTTTAGCCTGGCTAATTCATGTAGTTTACGGTTCGTAATCACCATCAGCTCAGGGCAGCCTATCAGTTGATATTCATCAAACCCGATTCTTGAAAAGCCTATTTCATAAAAGTTATCCTCTGCATCCTGCTTCATCCCAACAGATAAAAATTCAAACGGGATATATGGCTGTAGCGTTTTACCCATTTGCAACACCTTATGCTCCCAGCTCACTGTTGAGGCCAAAATCTCCGCGGCCTTTTTTTGCAGTACGGCGTTTTGTCGTAAACCGTCCTCCAACTGATTTTCATGACGGTAAACAGCAATATCCAAAGCTATCAATACATCCTTTTCCCGAAAGGGTTTTATCACGAAGCCATAGGGGTTAGTTACTTTAGCAGCCTCTAATACCTTTTGGTTTGAATTGGCAGAAATGTAGATAAAAGGGATATTCTTTTCGGCGAGGTGATGTGCAAGGTCTATCCCCGTTTGTTTTCCCTTTAGATAAATATCCAGGAGCACAAATTCGGGGTGATGTCCGTTAATCATTTCCAGCGCTTCGGCTGCACTATCGGCAATGCCGCAAACCGCATAACCGGCCGTTATAAGGATGTTGCTGAGTACATCGGCAATAATAAATTCGTCCTCAACAATAAGTATTCTTTTATTCATGCTGTGATATGAAACCGGTAGTTGTTGCTATAGCGCGGATGATAAGTCCGTTTGGGTATAAAGATATAAATACCCGTTCTGTAACATAAACAATTTTTAATCCTTTTTCCCCCTTGAGCAAAGTAAAGGGGCATCTAAAGTATGCATAGACTTAAGCAGCCTGCCCAATCAATCAAATAAAGTATAAAATTAATTGCGCACTGGGGTTAGTAAACCACCCCGGGCACTATTGCATCCGCAGCAACAACGACATTTAGTTGTTTGACAACGACATGTCGTAGTCAAACCGATCGGATATGCTGGTCGGGACAAAAATTAATTGTGATGGTAACCCCTGTACCTGTTTGTAGTTCAAACTTACCGCCCACCTGTTTGCTCAAGCCCTTCATCAGGTTGTAACCCATCGAATTCATTTTCTTTACGTCGAACCCGGCGGGGAGGCCGTGCCCGTTATCTGACACCCGGAGTATATAACAATTATCGGCAGTTTGTTTAAGCGCTATCCGGATGATGCCGTTTTGACTGGATGGAAACGCGTATTTAATGGCATTGGTTATCGCTTCATTAAGTATTAAGCCCAGTGGTACGGCTACATTTATTTCCAATTCTATATCTTCAATTTCCTTTTCGAATTGAATTCCTGTGCCTAAGTCGAAGCTTTCGCGCAAATAGCCTATCATTTCGCCTATGTACTCACCCATATTTACCAATGTAAGGTTATCTGATTGATAAAGTTTTTGATGAATAAGGGCGATAGAGTGCATCCTGTGTTCGCTGTTACGAATGGCCATTAAGGCCTCCTTGTTATTAACAAATGCTGATTGACGTTGCAGCAGCCCCATCACTATCTGCAGGTTATTTTTTACCCGGTGATGAATCTCCTTCATCAACCATTCCTTTTCTTCCAGTAAGCCGTCTTTTTCGGAGAGCAACTGGTTTAGTGAAGCATTTTTCTGTGCTATCTCTTCTGATCGTTTTTGATTGCTGAGCCTGCTTTTGTATAAAAGGGCCAAAACGGCCAAAAGCAATACTATGCCCACAAAAGTTAAATTCACCATATTATTGGCCTGCTTTACCCTGTCAAACTGTAATTGCCTGTCTTTTTTTAGCAACGCAATTGCTTTTTCCTTTTGGCCGGTTTCATATTTAATCTGTAATTCTTCAATCTGTTTACTTTTTGATTCGCTAAACAGCGAATCCTTTGCACGCTGGTAATTGCCATAATGATTTAAAGCTGATTGATATTTGCCGGTAGCCGAATCTATTTTAAAGCGCAAAAATTCGGCATTTTTGTAATTATCTAATGCTGCTATTGAGCCCATGAGCTGTACATACACCCGTGCTTTATCATACTGTTTCTGCCCCAGGTAAAAGTAGCCAATATCGTATAAGGCCATGTTAATTACTTCATCGTTGCGGCGTGTAAGGTCAAGTCCCATTGGTATTTCCAGGAAATATTTTTCGGCTTTGTCATACACCTTTAAAGCCTGGTAACAATAGGCTTTGTTTTGGGCCATGAAAGCCTTACCTACCGGCGTTTGCGGTGGATGGCGTGTTTCAAAAGATAAGGCCTCATTAAGCGCTTCATTAAATTTCCCCAGTTTTATTAGTCCCTTTATTATAAAACCACAGGTACGATAAATGTATTCTTCGGGTATAGCCTCGTTCTCGCGGACCGCAAGTGTTTTTTTATAGTATACGATACTTTTCGCCGTCTGGCCTAAAGCATCATAGGTTAATGCAAGTTCGCCGTAATAGTTATCGGCGTCAAGCGTATCCTTATAAGATTCCATGTTGTTTACACCTGCCAGACTATAGCTCAGGGCTTTATTTAAATCGCCCTTGTACCTGTAAATATTAGCCATAAGCAAGTATATCTTATCAAGATTTTCCTTCCTGTTTTTAAAATCGGCAATTGTAGACAAACAAAATTTTATAGCCTCGTCATCATTGTCTGTAGCAGACATTACAGCCGCCATTTTGCTCCTGATGTAAAGTTCATCGTCATGCAAGTTATACTTACGCTCAGCCGCCAAAGCCTGGCGGTAACAATGCATGGCCAGGGGATATAACACAACCCGGGTGGCCGCGTAGCCATATTTCGTCCAGCCAAGTACTACCTTTTTAAACTGGCGCACCTGGGTATAATACTGTAAAGCCTGCGCAACGTAAAAATGTGCGTTAACGGTATCTTTCAGAAACATGTAGGCGCGAGCTACACTCTCGATATTTTCATATTTGCGATCATATTGACGAGCGGCCTCACTCAGGTCAACAGCCCGCATCAACACTTTTATGGCGCTGTCTATATCCTCTTTTTTTTGAATTACCATATATTTGTCGATATAGTACATACCCAACTTTTGCAGCAAGGTTATCCGGGCTGTGTCTGCGGTTTCTTTTTCAATTGCATGCTTAAGTTCACGCCCATATGCCGGGTTTGTTGATTGGGCATACCCGCCGAAACCTGATAACGCGATAAGAAAAACAATCAGTAAATATTTTTTCATAAATAACCGGGACATCACAAGGTTGGCAAAACAGCTAATTTTGCTCACCCATGCAAAAGGTACACCAAGATAACCTAAATCGTGCGTTTTTTCTCTGTAAATTAACTTCGTGAAATTTGACGGGTACATGATGTGTGTGTGCTGCTGCCCAAACTCTCACCACCGAAATTCCTGGCCTCGTTCAATTGAACTTTATTTATTAAGGGAACCCAGGAACCTTTCCGGGTAACGCGTACCCGACGCGCTACCGACAGGCATTACCGCATCGATCTCCGCCAGGTCTTCGTTGCTCAATTGGACTTTTTCGGCCGCGATATTTTCTTCCAGGTATTTGGTCCGCTTGGTGCCAGGGATGGTAATGATATCCTGTCCCTGCGCCAGTACCCAGGCTAGCGCCAATTGGGTGGCCGTGCAGCCTTTTTCGGCTGCCAGTTTTTTGATTTGTTCAACCAGCTCTAAATTTTTATAGAAATTCCCACCCTGGTAACGCGGCATATTGGTGCGACTGTCTTTGATGTCTTCGGGCTTTTGGAACTCCCCGCTTAAAAACCCACGGCTCAGCGGTGCATAAGCAACCAGGCCGATCCCTAATTCGCGGATAGTTGGCAGCACTTCCGCTTCAATATCACGGCTCCAGAGCGAATATTCGATCTGTAAGGCAGTAATGGGATGAACAGCGGCAGCTTTCCTAATACTTTCCGCCGATGCCTCCGACAGGCCAATATAGCGGATCAGGCCCTTTTGCACCAGTTCGGCCAATGCGCCGATGGTTTCTTCGATGGGTATCCTGGGGTCAACCCGCGCCGGGGTATACAGGTCGATGTAATCTGTTTGTAGGCGGCGCAGGCTGTAAAAGACGGCATTTTTTAAAAAGTCCGGGTGCCCGCTCACGGGTCCCGGCCCCATGGCTCCGGTTGGGCCGGGTGCTACCAGTTGGCCGGTCTTCACCGACAGGAATGCATGGCTGCGCTTGCCTTTAATAGCCTTGCCGATGAGTTCTTCATTATGGCCGGCCGCATAGTAGTCGGCGGTATCCAAAAAGTTATGGCCCAGTTCGAGTGCCCTTTCGATGGTGGCAATCGAGGTGGTATCATCGCTTTGGCCGTAGGCGCCCGACATGCCCATACAGCCCAAGCTGACTGCGGAAACCAGCGGTCCGTTTTTTCCGAGTGTTCTGTTCATGGTTCGATATTTTATTTAGAACAAAGTTAGGCAGTGCCGGAACGACGGTACTGGACAAAACCAATTCATTCCCTGACAAATCCTGAACCGGTTTTAATTGCCCTTTCCTTTTTTAGAAGGCGAAAGGCGGCGAGCAGGTAATAAAAGGCACCGAAAGCGGCATAGCCGGCCAGGCTGGCGATTCCCTTGGTAGGGTCATGGGCCAGGAGGATAAAAGAGGTACCACCGATCATGGACTGGGCGCCGCTGATGATCATCGGCCATTGACCGCCTAAAAGCTTCCGCCTGCGTAAGCCTAATATCAACTGGATTAACCCTGTCCCGATAGCCCAGGCGCCAAAAACGATCAGGGCTTCGGGGACGCCTTTTTGCAAAGCAAAACCAACCGCTACCGTAGTGAGGCCGCTGATCACCGTGTTGGTATATTGCGGCATTTTAGAGTTGCTGCCTTTGTTGGCGCGGATATCCAGTAAGGTACCAACCACATCCCAGGCCGGGTAAATGATCAGCAAAATCATTGCGGCCATCGTTGGTGTTTTGGCAAAAAAAACAACGAGGATTACCCAGGCCACCGAAAACCCGGCGCGGATAAAATAAAGCTGGCGCAAGGCGCTTGCTAATTTGGTTTCAGAATTTGTTGTCATGGTTTAATTTTGTTTTTTGTTGGGCCAAAGTTCTGCGGCTGCCGCCGCAGAACTTTTCACTTAAGTGAAAATACCGGCAGAAATTGACCGTACCATTACAATGTGCAATTTTAACTTAAGTTAAATTATTGGCGGTTTATTCAAGTTATATTTGAAACATCAAACCTGTTCCGATGAAACACAAGATGCCTGGATGGTATACGCCATTGAAGAAAAAATACCCAAGAGTGACCGAGGCTGAATGGCAATTGCTGTGTCAGCTGGCTTCTGTTAAGCCCATCCGAAAAGGGGATGCTTTTCTAAGGTCGGGTAAGGTGGCCCGCTATGCGGCCTTCGTCATCTCTGGCACGTTCAAGTTTTCTATCCAGGATGAAGATGGAAACGAAAAGATTATCAAGTTCGGCTTTCCTGACGATTTCCTGGCCAATTGTGAAAGCTATAACAAGCGTGCGCCGTCGGCTGTGAGTATCACCGCGCTGGAAGATGCCATGGTGCTTAAAATAAATATCAAAAAATTACAGCCGCTGTATGACCTGCACCTTAACCTGCTGCATGTGAACCTGGAATTATACCGGGAAATATCCGAACAACAATCTGAACACCAGTACATATTATCCTTAAAAAGCCCGCTGAGACGTTACCGTTATCTACTGGAACGGAGGCCGTTGATCATTCAAAAGATAACCCTGACCAATATTGCCCGTTACTTGTATATCAGCAGGGAAGCACTAAGCCGGGCCAGGCTATCGTTATCCAAATAGGGACCGAATTTTGTGACTGAGATCACCAACTGTTTTTTTGTTCCCGGTTAATTTTGGGCATGAAGCAAAGCATGATCTTATTGCACGGCCTGTTCGGCGGCTTGAGTAACTGGACGGAAGTGGTGCGGCATTTTGAAGACCGGTTCGACGTACATGTACCGGAACTGCCGCTGTACGAAAAACATAAAGGCGATACGGTGGAATACCTGGTGGATTTCTTGGCAGCGGTGGTCAACTCAAATCAACTGGAAAATGTGACCCTCGTCGGAAATTCGCTTGGCGGTCATATCGCCATCCGCTATACACACCGGCATCCTGAAAAGGTGTCAAAATTGATATTGACCGGCAGCTCCGGGCTTTATGAGAACACACAAGTGGGCAGTTATTTAAAACGGGGCGATGCCATCTATATCAGGGAGCGGGTGGCCGCGACATTTTACGATCCGATGATGGCTACAGATGCATTGGTGGCTGAGGTGATGCGGGTTACGACGGATGCATATAAATGTTTATGCACGATCAAAGCCGCTAAATCTACCCAACGAAATCAAGTACTCGACAGCCTTCCGCAGATCCAAATCCCTGTATTGCTAATTTGGGGCACGAATGACCAGATCACCCCTCCGGCTGTCGCCTATCAATTCCGGGATAACCTCTCCCAGGCCACGCTAATCATGCTGACTGCTTGCGGACACGCACCGATGATGGAAAGGCCTGCGGAATTTAATGGTGCATTGGCAGAATTTCTTAATTTACAAGCGATTTAGATGATGGATAAAAAAGAACTCTTAGCGGAACACCTGCGGAATTTTGCCCAATTGAGCAATAAAGATATCAGCGACAGCCAGCCATACTGGAAAGCGCGGAAGATCAAAAAGGGGGATTTCTTTAATATGCAAAATATGGTTTGCAATGACCTGGGACTGGTCGTCAACGGTATTTTCCGGATCTATTATCGCGATCCGGAAACTAAAGGAGATCAAAACATCTTTTTTTTCTCAGAAAAACAGTTCGTTGTTTCCTTTAGGAGCTTTGTCTCGCGTAATCCTTGTTGGTATTTTATTGAGGCGATGGAGGACTCGGAAATTTTCTTTATCGCATACCAGGACCTGAACAGCCTTTATGAAAGCCATCCAAACTGGGGGAAATTCGGCAGGCTGCTGGCCGAATCGTTCTTTAATATTGCGCAAACACGGACCGAAGAACTTTTGTTTTTTTCGCCCGAGCAGCGATATACCCGGCTACTTGAAGCCCACCCGGCTATTGCCAGGCGCATACAGGCTTATCATATCTCATCTTACCTGGGTATCACCAACCCTTCGCTTAGCCGGATCAGGAAACGCATCGAAAGCAAAAGGGCCGAATAAAAGGTTTACCGCAACTCCTGAAGGAACTGTGCGACAGATCCGCCGGTCTCTTTTTTAAAAAGGCGGGAAAAGTAGTCCGGATCGTTAAAACCCAGGGCAAAAGCCAGGGTCTTGACAGAGGTGTGCTCCCCGTAATACAGGCGCCGCTTGGCTTCGAGGATCAGTCGGTGGGTGATAAAGGTTTTGGGTGAAAGGCCGGAATAATGTTTGACCAACTGGTAAAGTCCGTTGGTATTAACGGCGAGTGCTTCAGCGATGGTTTCGATGCTGGGCTGCTCGGTCAGTTGTTTTTCTATAAATAGCTTAAAATCGATGTATTTGGAAAGCTTGCCATCGGCCGGATTCTTGTCGGCTGCGAAGTAAGCCAGGTTGATCTCTGTCAGCAGACTGTTGAGGTGCGCCAGGATGAGCTCCGGCTCGGTATCCATCTCGCTTAAGAGGCTGCGCAGGACTGCGAGGGTTGATCTTAGCCGGTTTACAGCCGCCGCGCTGAAGGCGATCTTTTGCCGGTTAAAGGGATTAATGAGGAATGGAAAGGTTCTGGGTAAAAGGTAGAGGCAATGCTCATCAAAGCCTATTTTATAATAGTCGCCGCCATGGCCTTCGCCCGGGAGCTGATGCATCTGGTGCGGCAGGATGAACAATAGCTCATCGCTTTGGATTTCGTAACGCTGCAGGTCGACGCTGTGCTGGGCGGAGCCTTCCAGCATCAACAGGAAAAAGTAGTGCGTCCTGCGCTGGGTAAAATTGTAACCTGCCGCGATAGCCGGGTCGAGGTGCCCAAAGTCCGGTGCGACCAGGCGAATAGAAAGCTTGCCGTTTTGTTTATAGGGATCAAGAAAAAACTCACCTTTCATCGTTTAAAAATAAATAAAAATAAGGGGTTCCGCCCGGAGCCCCTTATTTTTATTAAACCTGTACAGTACTGCCGCCGTCAACGGAGATAGAGGTACCGGTGATGAAACTGGAATCGTCCGAAGCCAGGAACAAGGCCGTTTTAGCGATCTCGTCCGGGCGTCCGGCCCTACCCAGCGGCACGCCTTTGATATAACCGGCCTTTTGTTCATCGGACATGGATTGAAACAATGGGGTATCGATAGGGCCGGGATGGATGACATTGACCCGTATCCCCCGACCTTTCAGGTCGGTCACCCAGCCTTTAGCAAATGCATCCAGTGTGGCTTTGCTGGCGGCATAAACACTCAGGTAGGGCAAGCCCATGTGGGCGGCAACGGTGCCGGTCATGATAATAGAACTATGGTCTTTCAATAAGGGCAGCGCCTTTTGAACTGTAAAAAGCGTTCCTTTGGCATTCACATCGAATTGTTTGTCAAAATGTTCTTCGCTGATCTGCCCGATCGGGGCACCGTCTACCGCGCCGGCGCTGGCGTATAGCACATCGATCTGTCCTTTCTTGTTTTTAACCGTTTCAAACAGGCGATCCAGGTCAGAAAGATTCGCTGAATCGGCCAGTACGCCGGTCACGTTGCTGCCGATGGTTTTCACGGCCTCATCCAGTTCGGCCTGCCGGCGCCCGGTGATAAATACATAGGCGCCTTCTTCCACAAATAACCGGGCAGTAGCCAGGCCCATCCCTGAGGTTGCGCCGGTTATCACGGCTACTTTATCTTTTAACTTTTGCATGGTGTTTTCCTTAAAATGTTTTTGTCAAAATTGACTATACAAAGTTGCAGAGAAGAGCGCGGCTTAAAGATGAAGTAGCTTAGGAAATAAGGTTGAACCAGTTCAAGATTTCTTCCTGACTTTTTGATTGCGGATTTTGGAAAAAAACTCGGTGGTCATGTTTAAATAGGAGGCGATGACGTATTGGGGAAAGCGGTTGATCATCTGGGGGTATAGCTCCAGGAACTGTGCGTAACGCTCTTCGGCCGTGCCGATTATGGCAGAGATAAACTTTCGCTGCATAAACGCCACGCCTCTTTCGGCCATCATCCGGAAAAAGGTCTCAAACTTAGGTTGCGCCGCTTTCAGGCGCTTTTCATCTTCATAACTGATCTTGAGTACCTGGCAGTCTTCCATAGCCACGACGAACATACTGGCGGGTTGCTGGAACAGGTAGCTGTTATAATCAGAGATCCACCATTCATCGATGGCAAGCTGAACGGTGCGTTCTACGCCCTTCTCATCAACTACATAAGCACGGATGGCGCCTTCGATCACAAAATATTTATGCCGGTCAACGAAATTGGGCTGAATAATGAACTGTCTTTTTTTTAGTCTTTCGAATCGAAAAGCCGCGCGGCACATTTCTGTCTCCGCCTCCGTGAGCTGGACAAATTTATTAATGTACTTAATGATGGGGTCCTGGTCTGTCATGTCATTTTTCCTTTAACAAGCTACGGTCGGTTTTGTTGGCCCCGGGCGGTGTCCGTTCCGCCATCGTTAAAATGGATCCTTATTCCGCTATTCTGCATACGTCCGTTGGCCGGTACCAGGTTAAATTTGTCTCATTAAAACAACAATAGCAAATCAAAAAACATGTCAAAGATAATTTCTATAACAGGTGCGTCGCGCGGCTTCGGAAAAATATGGGCAGAAGCCTTTTTGAATCGGGTGACCAGGTAATCGTTACCTCAAGGAGCTTAAACGGATTAAATGAACTCAGGGAAAAATATGACAGCGCGGTACTGCCGTTGAAACAGGACATTACTGACCGGGCGGCCTGTTTCAACGCCGCCGCCAAGCAAAAGCGCACTTCGGGCGGATCGATTTGGTCATCAACAACGCTGGACCTGTGTATTCCGCACGGCGGAAGAATTAGCTGAACAGGATGCATGCGGTATTATGGGTTCCCGGTATCCTGTTCAAGCATTGATTATAGACAACATGCTGCAAGTTGAGCTATAAAAACAGCGTATCATTCATTTTCTAATTGTTTTTTACCCCAGTTGTGTAAATGATTGATAAACGGCATCAATTCCCAGCCGGTATCGCTCAATGAATATTCTACCTTAGGCGGCACCTCGTGATACATTTTCCGGATGATCAGGTTATCTTCTTCCAGTTCTCTTAAAGTCTGGGTGAGCATCTTGGTAGTGATATCAGGCAATGTGCGACTCAGTTCTCCATAACGCAATACGGATTGTAAGCCCAGATGCCAAAGGATCCGGCCTTTATATTTTCCACCTATGCGTTTAAATGCATATTCAACGCCGCACCTTTGAATACATTCGGGAATTTCCGCCTTTTTCTTCACTTTAATTTTTATATAAATATCTGATAATCAACAATAGAAACTTTTTGGTATGTAGCATACAAATAAGTACATACTTGCCAAAAGTATATAAACTATTTAATATTGCATCATCAAATTGACAAAAATGGAAGCAGCACCAATGGATAAAGTAATGGTAATGAAGGCAGTAAGGCAGCACGAGTTTGGCTGCCCTGAAGTACTGCGTTATGAAGAGGCACCAATTCCGGAGATCAGGCCAGGTGAAGTTCGTATTCGCGTTCATGCGGCAGGGCTCAACCCGCCCGACTGGTATTTGCGCGATGGATTTAAACTTCTGCCGCCCGAGTGGCAGCCGAAGCTGCCTTTCCCTATCATCCTGGGTACAGACGTTTCAGGAGTTATAGAGGTGGTTGCTAATGACGTTACCGATTTCTCCGTAGGAGACGAAGTTTACTGCATGGTTCGTTTTCCGGGTGAGGTTTTGGGTAATAGCAAGGCTTATGCCGAGTATGTGACCGCCCCCGCATCGGAAGTTGCACTTAAGCCAGCAGGTATTGATCATGTGCATGCCGCCGCGGCCCCCATGTCATTACTAACCGCATGGCAGTTTATGATAGCACAAGGGCACGAGATCCCGAACCCGCTTCAGTCCAATCAGCACGAGCCTGTTCCGCTGGAAGGTAAAAGGGTACTTGTTAATGGCGCTGCGGGCGGCGTAGGTCACTTTGCCGTACAGCTGGCCAAATGGAAAGGGGCGTACGTCATCGCGGTAGCATCGGGTAAACATGAAACCTTCCTCCTTGATTTAGGCGCGGACGAATTTATCGACTATACAAAAGTCATTCCTGAGGAAGTGGTTCGTGAGGTTGATCTTGTCGTTGACTCGATTGGAGGGCCGCCAACCGGCCGTTTTTTACGCACCCTGAAACGCGGCGGCGCATTGTTTCCGATCTTTGGGCTTGGCGCATCGGGCCGGGAGGATGCAGAAAAGCTTGGTATCATATTTTCCACAACACAGGTCCGCTCGAGCGGTGCCCAGTTGGCAGAGGTTGGAAAGCTACTTGATAATGGAACGATACGCGTGGCAATAGATAGTACTTTTGCGCTTACCAATGCTCGAAAGGCCCATGAACGCGCCGAACAAGGGAGTATACAGGGTAAGATCGTGCTTATTGTGGACTGAAGACGAAGCTGTCTGAATATAATTGATGCAAGATCCACGTCCTTTATAACAAAAGAGTCTATCTCAATTTAAGGCTTGCCCAAATCACTCATACCGCTATAATTTATAATAAAGTGGGAATCATGAATAATAAAGAATTAGACGACAGAATAGCCCTCAAAGAACTTGTTGACAGCGTATCAATTCTGGGCGACAAAAAAGATTTTAGTGCGCAGGCGGCGCTATTTTCGGAAGATGCTGTTTCAGAAACTTTTGCGGCAGGTACATCGATCCTGAAATTACGGGGGCGAAAAGAAATGGCAGAAGCGTTTAGCAATTTTCTTAAAGACTTTCAAACTGTTTACCATTTTAACGGGCAGCAGGTAGTGACCATAGACGGTGATAAGGCTACCGGAACATGTTATTGCCTGATTATATTAATCGGCAGCGATAACGGCAAAAAAATAAAGACCACCATCGGTGCTGTTTACCTGGACAATTACGTACGCCGGGAAAATCGCTGGCTTATCGCCAAGCGGACAGGGAATTTTAATTGGCAGGACAACCATGAGAATCAGCTAATTCTTCACAAACGCTAATGCTTAAGTGTTTTAATATTTAAAACAGCCTCTGATAGATCGGGGGAGCTAACCGTCAATTTAATATCACCCGCGCTGTGAGTACTTTTTATTATAACCAGCGCGCGTCCGTGCCAGGCTTTATGCGCATTTCCGAAGCCTGGGCTGCGGTTGTAATATTATTAGGGGCTAAATGTTCAAATTACCATTTCTGTGCCCCAAATAAAGAAGGAATGTGTGAGGAAAACTTTAATGATTTAAAATTAGTATAAATCATTTAACACCGGTTTGACCGTCGGGCGATCGCCGCCACTTAAAATAACCATCCAACACTTTTAATGATGTGGCACCCGGTACAGGGCCAGTATGTGCGGTTTGCGAAAAGTACATCACAACGTGGCGAGTATCGTTAAAAGCGGGCCATGCTGGCTCTCCAGCGCCGTTCGGGTCGCCATACTTGGTAAAATTTGTCCAGTATGTGCCCATCGCGTCCGAGATGGCCAGGTCTGTTTTAGTGGTTTGCGGGCTTGAAGTATCGAGCGTACCAAATACATAAGCTACTTCTTGTCCATGCGACGATCCATACCCGGAAAGGGGCGAACCTTCAGGATAGCTGGGATGTTGATCAAAATAATAATAAAAAACCTTCGATTTACCTCTTGACTGTAACCTTGCCCAACTCCAGGTATGCCAACCAAACGCGGCATCCCGCATTAGGTCGCGAGCAGTTTTTGCAACCTTAACGGTACCGGCAGGATAAGCTTTAATAAGCTCGTCGGCAAACTTACCATAGCGGTCTTTTACCGCCGCAACATAATTTTCGGGAGTTTTTGGGGGTGAGAAACTGGCGCCCTCATCGGAGTTATAACCCATCAGGATGGGTATATCGTTATATTTCCCCTCTTCATAGCGTTTATATTGGTCGCCAGGTATTAGCCAACCGTCAATAACTGGCCACGCTAATCCACGCACCGCAGGCAGTTTATCTGCATCAACCTTTCTCAAATCAGCAATCGAAGTAAAGCCGGCCTCTTTAACGTACGCTGCACCCGCGGCTTCAGCAACAGGGAGGCTTTTCATATTTTCACCCGGATAAGTTGTAGCACGCGTAGGCCCAAATGAACCACCGCTTTCGGATATTGCGCCCTTAAAAAGGCCTTTAGTCAAAGGGCTTGCACATAACATACTAACGGCTATACCACCTGCCGACTCACCAAAAATTGTAACTTTATTGGGGTCACCGCCAAAGGCGGCTATGTTTTCTCTAATCCATTTAAGGCCGGCTATCATGTCCAACAAACCATAATTTCCCGAAACATGGTTGGGGTTTTCGGCGCTAAGTTCGGGATGCGCTAAAAATCCAAGCTGCCCTACCCGGTAGGCGATGCTTACCAATATCACACCTTTTTTTGCCAGCTTCTCCCCGTTATAAGTTGGCTCGGCGGTCCCTCCAAAGTTAAAAGCACCGCCATATATCCACACCAGCACCGGTAGTTTGTCGGCAGGTGATTTAGCTGGCGTCCAAACGTTCAGATACAGGCAATCTTCGCTTTTTTTTGAAGCGGGGTTGCTGCCGCCTTGTATAGGTTCCGGAGCAAATTCATCGGCCCGGCGAACACCGTCCCATTTTGCGGCGGGCTGTGGAGCGCGCCAGCGAAGTTGCCCCACCGGAGGCATTGCAAAAGGAACGCCTTTATAAATGGTAAGGCCATTTTCAGAAATTCCCTGTAACAACCCTTCCTTAACCTTAACAGGAACAGGCTGAGCTTGCGTGAATTGATTAGCAAGCATCGCCACAAGCAAAAAAATCAGATATCTCATAAATATTTAATTGGCTATCAAAACTATTACTGAGTTAATAGTACTAAGTTAAAAGATAAATATTCTTGACTTAGTACTTAAAACTTTCGGCTAAAAACTATCCGTCATTACACGATTAACTTAACACCACGTTAAATGAATGATCTTGCACATTCTATTTCTTAAAGTTTTATCAATTTGCGGCCGCATTTTGAAAGTGCCCGTTATAGCTCTATCATCGCTTTAATTACACCGTTAGCCGGATCGAGCCAGCTTTCAAACACATCTGGCACCGCATCAAATTTTACCCGGTGTGTAATGTAATTAGCCGGTTGTACCAGGCCTTTTTTCATCGATGCAATAACATGCTCAAAATCTTCCCGGGTAGCGTTACGGCTGCTCATTAAAGTGGCCTCGCGCTTGTGAAATTCCGGGTGGCTTACACTAATATCTTCTTTTTGCAAACCAACCAGCACATACCTGGCTCCATGCGCCATATATTGAAAGCCGCTATTAATCGCTTTCAAGCTGCCTGTGGCATCAATCACCACTGTAGGCATATCTCCTTCTGTTATTGTAGACAGTCGCTCCAGTACATCTTCGGTAGATACATTAATAATATGATCTACCTGCAGTATGTTCCTGCAAAACTCAAGCCTCTTTGTGTTAATATCCATTGCAATTACTTTTGCCCCGGCAATGCGGGCAAACTCCATTATTCCGAGGCCTATTGGCCCTGCCCCTATCACCAATACGTATTCGCCGGGTTTTACATCCGCCCGCCTGATACCATGAGCCCCTATCGCCAAGGGTTCTACCAATGCCAGTTCATCATAACTTAAACCCTCGCCATGTACCAGCGAATATGTTGGTACATTCAGATATTCGGCCATTCCCCCGTCTACATGAACACCACAAACATTAATTTTTGCGCAGCAATTAGGCTTTCCCGATCTGCAGGCAATACAAACACCGCAATTAAAGTAAGGGATGAATGTAACGATATCGCCTTTTTTAAAACCGGGCGCTCCATTCGGCTCTACCAATTCACCTGAAAGTTCATGTCCCAAAACGCGGGGATAACTAAAATAAGGCTGTGTCCCTTCAAAGGCATGCAAATCGGTACCGCAGATACCTATCCTTCTGATCCTGATCTGGGCGTAGTCTTCTCTTATTGGCGGCTTATCGCGATGACCGAGTACCAGTTTTCCGGGTTCTTCGCAAACTATTGTGTACATATTATCTATTTTAAAGCTGAAAAATTTGTTCCATCATTACCCACTTCTCCCCTTCTTTGGCCCAGGGTAAGGGCTGCTGGAATTTCCACATTAATTGTTCCCAATCCTGTACTTTAAGGTTAACTGCATCCATTAACGCTTTTCTTTCCGCTACATACTGGTCGGTGGTTTCCATTATCATAAATAAACGATTTCCTGTGCGATAGATCTGCATATCCGTAATCTCAGCATCAAGTATACTCTTCCGTATTTCCGGCCATCCATTTTCAGCTTTATGCCAATATTCATATTCGGCTATCAGTTGCGGGTCATCCTTCAGGTCAAGGGCTAAACAATATCTTTTCATGGTTTATCTCGTATTTATAAATATGTCGAAGCGAAGACTTTGTCAATCAACCCTTGCCCCTTCATTTCATTCCAAAACCCTTCCGGGATTTTTAAAGAAGCTACTGCAACATTCAGCGCTACCCTATCTGCATTAGTGGTATTTAATGCAATGCTTTTAACACCAGGCGCTTTTAATCCAAAAGCAACACATGCATCTACCGGGCTAATATTAAAATCTTTACACAACTGGTAAAACAGCGCCCGCCACTGATACAAGCTTTGGTCTTTTACAGAGTCTTTCAACTGATAATTATAGTACGCCGACCCGGTTAAAAAGCCTCCGTTAAAAACCGCGGAGTTTATAATTGCAATTTGTTGTTTTTCAAGTTCCTCCATAAACTCCACCAATTCCTTTGGATGACTGTGAATAGTCATACTGTTGGCTATCATTACCCAATCCAGCTTTACATCATGGGTTATCTTTTTTATGATCCGCCAATCTTTTGACCCTACGCCTATTGCTTTTACTTTGCCTTGTTCTTTTAGTTCATGCAAAGCCCGGTAAGCTTCCAGTATATCGTGGTAACGCCGTGTTTGATCTGCCTCATTCTTTGCCGCTGCGAGGTATTCATCCGGGTCATGTACCGATATCAGTTCGGCACGGTAATCGCCAAGCAGCTCATTACCTTGTTCATAACATTCCAGGATGCCTTCGTAGCTTATTTTTTGCACCGCATCATGTTTCAGGTCACGCCAAACCCCAGGCTCGAAAGTAGGTTCGGCTGTTTTCAGCTCAGTACGCAGCCAACCCAGTTTATTGCTTATCAGCACGTCTGACGGGTTCACATTCAATTGCTTTAAAGATCTGCCCAATGATTCCAATGCCAACCCGGCACCGTATTTACCTGCCGAATCAAATACAACCGGCTTCCGCGAGCATTTTATACTCTGGGCAACAATGGCCAATTTGGCTTCTTCCGAAAGTGGCACATATAAATTGCCTAATCCGCTGGTTCCGAAAATCACCTTGGGGAATGTGATATTTTGCATATAAAAATTGGTTATTTTAAAAAACAGTTGAAACAGGTAAACTTTCCGGCTTCACTTTTACGCGATGACCTTTAAATCCAAAAAATGCTACCACTATAAAACAAATCAATGGCACTATGTATCCATATTGAATATTACCTGTGGCATCGCTGATATAACCAAACACCCTTGGCAAAACGGCTCCGCCGACGATTGACATAATGATGAGGCTGCTTCCGAATTCGGTATCAGCCTTTAAATCTTTTATACCTAGCGCAAAAATGGTTGGAAACATGATGGACATAAAAAAGCAGATACCGATGACCGTGTAAACTGCAACCATGCCATGACCTAAAATGGCGATGACACAAAGTAAGATATTAATGCCTGCATATGAAGCCAGTAAAACTGCCGAGCTGTAATACCGCATTAAAAACGTACCGAAAAATCTGCCGATCAAAAACGCAGCGCCGCATACACCTAAATAGTAGGTCGCCTTTACTTCTGTAAGGCCGGCTGCTTTTGGGGCGTACAGGATAAACAAACTGAATACACAAACCTGCGCCCCCACATAAAAAAATTGCGCGGCAACGCTCCAGGCTAAATGGCGGTGCTTTAAGGCATGAAAAATATTTTTACTGGCCTTATGACCTTCGTGGTGCTGAATTTTGGGCAGGCGGGTGAAGGCAAACAGGATGGCGATAAACACCAGCACGCTACCTAATATAAAGTAAGGCATTTTTACCGAAGAAGCTTCGGCGGCAAGTGCAAGTTTGCTGCCCTGCTCTGTCATTACGCTTAATTGTGCCGGTGTGTAACCTTTGGTAAGTATAATGCGCCCCCCGATTATAGGCGCCAGCGTTGTAGCCAGCCCGTTAAACGATTGCGCAAAGTTAAGCCTTTGGGTAGAGGTTGCCGGATCGCCTAATGAGGAAGCATACGGATTGGCGGCGGTTTCTAAAATGGTGAGTCCGCAGGCAATGATAAACAGGGCAACCAGGAAAAACACGTACTGCTGCGTATCGGCGGCCGGTATAAACAAATAGCACCCAATTGCAAAAATGAGCAGGCCCGTGATAATGCCTGTTTTATAACCATATTTTTTCATAATAAACCCCGCCGGCAAAGCCATCAAAAAATAGGCTATGAACACCGCCGAATCTACCAACGTAGCCTGAACGGTTGTCAAGGTAAATGATTTCTTCAGGTGTGGTATTAATATAGGGTCGAGGTTATGCGCAAAGCCCCATAAAAAAAACAAACTGGTAATCAATATAAAAGGGAAAAGAGTTTTATTCTTTGTCATAATCGGATGTCATGTTTCTTTACTGATAAAAGGCAATGCTCAATGGTCGGCAGTAATCTTCGCCACCCATCCGCCCGCGGTGTCTAAATGAATATTGATGACTGAAGTTGCCGAAACTCCAGTTTTAGATTTGGTCAAACTTTGAGGAGAAGACGGCACATCGCCCCATGATGACAATGTATATTTACCCGACTGTAAAAAATCCATTTTCAACTGTAAGGTGCGTTCAGCGTCGTTGGTCATGGCGCCAACATACCAGTCTTTTCCATTTCTTTTGGCAACAACGATATATTCGCCCGGGTACCCACCCAGCACCCTGGTATCGTCCCAAACGGTAGGCATATTGCTTAAAAAATCGGCGCTTGGCTTACCTAAAATATGTTCCGGCGCATCGCAGTAAACGGTAAAAGGGCTTTCGTAAATCACAAATTTTGCCAGCTCGGCACAGCGGCTGTTCATTACCTGGGTAGGGCTGCCTTGCCTGAATTCATTCTTTTTTACATTTAGAAATCCGCCAGGGGTGTAATCCATCGGCCCTGCCAACATACGGGTAAATGGCAAAGTGGTATTGTGCCCGGCTGTTATCCGGGTTGAGAACTTGGAGTATTCTTCGCCTAAAACCCCTTCCCGTGTAATCATGTTAGGATAGGTGCGCATAATGCCATCTGGTTTAAAAGCGCCGTGAAAATCGACCATTAAATGATATTTTGCAGCTGTTTTAATAATACGGCGGTACCAGTTAACCATTTGCTGATCGTCCCTGTCCATAAAATCAATTTTAATACCTGCAATGCCCCATTGCTCATAAATTGGAAAGGCTTTTTCAAAATTATCATTCCGGTTAACATCCGAACTGTATAACCAAAGCCAGCACTTAACCCTTTTTGCTTTAGCATAGGCTAAAATCTCCGGCATATTCAACTGCGATGCCGGTTTGGTAATATCAGCCTCAGGTTTGTTAAATGCGCCATACCATTGCCAGTCGATAAGCATATAAGGCCAGTGTTGTTCCGATGCCAGATCGATATATTTTTTTATGGTTGGCATATCCATTTTTACATCGCCACTCCACCAGTTATCCCAGGCGCTCATGCCAGGCTTTATCCAGCCGGCATCTTTTAGCGCGCAGGGAGGGTTCAGGTTCTGTATAAGTTCCGATTCAATAAGTTTGCCCGGCGCATCGGCCAGCATCACCACCCGCCAGGGCGTTAGCAAATTATTAGTAAACCGGGCTTTAACTCCGCTCTCGCTTTCCCCAGGCAAAGGCGATAATTTGGTAACCAAATTCACCTTCTCGGCAGCACCAGTATCTGTTCCAAGTGCCCCTATGTAAAACCCGGGATAATTATCAATATTAGCTTCGGTAATAGCTGCATAATGGCGGCTATCTAATTCGACCGTTAAAGGTAAGCCGGCGATTGTTTTTGCCGTGATATGGTTAAGTGTTTGTGGCCAAAACTCGGTTTCTTGCGAGGATGTGTAGCTGCCATAATCGGCAACCCAGGCCTTTGCATTTGCTGGTAAACTAAAGCCGGTAAGTTCCTTTACTATCTGCCGGTCGCCAATTTTATCCGCCCCAAATAACTCATAACGAAAAGCAATGCCATCATCATAAGCCCTAAAGTAAATCTTCATCCTGCGCATTTGCCCCGATTTCTCGGCCATCGACAGTACTAATTCATTATAATGATCAGCTATACTCTGGTGCTTTGTTTTTACCACCGGTATCCAGGTTTGGTTAACGGAATGCTCGGCATGATCAGTTATGCTCATATCGTTGCCCATAGCCGCTTCATCCTTAAACTCGAAACCAAGTGATGAAGGATGGACTATTGTTAAACCATTACTGGTAACCGTATATTGCAGCAGGGCATTGTTGTTTACCTCCACAACCGTTTTTTTATCCGGCGATACCAGTTTGAATGTTTGAGCAAAAGACGGTGAAGCCAGTAAAATAACAGCCCCTAAAACGTAACAGGGTTTCAATTTCATAATACAGATTAAATAACCCCTTCAATTTTTAAAACAAACGCATCTTTCCCGGGAGCTTGCTCAGGCAATTTTACTTTGAGACCGGCCGAGGTTTGCTCAAAAGTCAAATTACCGTTTCCAAGTAAGCTTACCTTGCTTACCTTACCCGCTTCATTAGCTGCTAACTTTTTAATCAAAGCTTCGTTCCCTATCGGCCAACCTAACATTGTGGCATAAAGGCTTTTACCTTTTACAGTAAACCGGATATCTTCGGCTACAAAGGGTTTTCCCTTGCCCTCGTTAAAACCCTGCGCATTGATTGGTGCTGCCGATTCAATTGCCGGGCCTTCGCCAAATACTTTCCAGGGACGGGTACCGTAAATCGCCTCGCCGTTAACCTGCATCCACGCTCCTATGTTTTCAACTACGGCACGTTCTTCACCGTCAATGGTACCATCACCACGTACCGGAATGTTCAACAGCAGGTTGCCATTTTTGCTTACTATATCAACAAGTGTATGCACCACGGTTTTTGCACTTTTATAGCCCTTATAATCAAATATACGGCGGTCATAATGCCAGCCACCAATACAGGTATCCGTTTGCCAGGGCAAAGGTTCTATCTGGTTGCTTTGTCCGCGTTCTATATCCCATATCATGCATTTACGCTGTTGTTCATTCAGTACTTTGCCAAACAGCGCCGCTTGTAGTTTCCCATGCTTTTTAATGCTGGTATTGTACATATGCGCGGCAATTTTTAAGCCGGCATCGCTTACCGGCCAAAGAGGTAAAGCAGTATCATCAAAATAAATCAGCTCAGGATCGTATTTATCTATCAGTTCAATGGTGCGGTTTAAAAATTTATCGCAGTAAGCTTTGTTGGGTACACTGGCGCCATTGCCCCAATCCCAGTGGTGGCCCATACTATTATCATCAAGGCTATCCTGGCTCAGGGCGTGGTTTTGCGCGTATAATTCCTGCGGATCGTAGCCATTCCACCATTTGCCAGCACCATTTGCCTTGGTAAGTTTGCCATCATAAGGAATACCCGCATAAGGTCCACTTTTATCAGCACGCTGGGCAACCTCGTACCAGGTCCAGGGGTGTGACGCATGTACACTGACGCCAAAAGGCAGGCCCTGTTCTTTAGCAGCCTTGGCCCAGCCGCCAATCAAATCTTTTTTGGGGCCTATTTTTGTAGAGTTCCAACTTTGGTATTTGCTATCATAAAGGTCAAAATTGTCATGATGATTAGCCAATGCCATAAAATATTTGGCGCCGGCACGTTTATATAACCCTACCAATTCGCTGGGATCCCAGTTCTCGGCCTTCCATTCATTAATCACATCCTTGAACCCAAATTTTGAAGGATGTCCATATTTTTCAACGTGGTATTTATACTGATCGCTACCTTCCTGGTACATCCCGCGGGCATACCAATCGCCGCGCTCGGGCTGGCATTGCGGGCCCCAATGCGCCCACATGCCAAATTTGGCATCCCTGAACCACTCGGGAACCTGATACCCGGCCAATGAATCCCATGTTGGTTTAAACGGCCCGGCGGCAATGTCCGGGTTTGCATGTGTTTGCAACAAATTGTTAGCGTAAAGTTTTGACAGGTATAAGGAAGATACGCCCGTGGCTAAACCTTTTATTAGTGTTCTTCTGTTCATAATTGGGGTTTGGTAATTCTTAAATATATCTTGAATGCCCGGGCGGTTATCTATAACCCGGAGCGGTGAGTCAGTATTCTTTGGTACATCATAATAATTGGCTGATGAGCAGGTTTTATACCTGCCATCTGATTGAAACATCAAACTTACCTTGAAATAGCTATTAAATAGATGGCCTAATGGGACTTTTTTTTATACAAAACCGACATTTTGTTTAATATTGCTCTATCGACAGCACGAAGCATCTTTGGGATTTCGCCCCGTAAACCCATTTAAAGATACCCGGACAGGTGAAACAATAGTTTAAAAACAACTTATTTACTGCACATTATGATTAAAAGAGCATTAAAACAAACATATACGCTATTGAATGTAGATCATGTGAACCTTGGCCCTAAATGGAATTACAAAAACGTGATCAGTCCATATTTCAGACTTTATTATATTGATGCCGGTGCGGGTGAAATTTCAGATATTTCAATCACGCTAAACCTTGAGCCAGGTTTTTTATATCTGATACCCAGTTTCACGTTGTGCAACCTTATTTGCCAAAATCACCTGAGCCAGTATTTTATCCAGTTTTTTGAAGAGTCATCTGATGGGATCTCCTTATTTGTCAACAACCGGTCTGTCTTTAAAGTAAAAGCAACAGACGTTGACATTTTGAATTTCGTCCGCTTGTTAGAAATAAATCCAGGGAGGGGCATTAACCGTTCTGATAATCCCCGGATATATGAAAAAAATATCTTTTACAAAGAGTACCAGGAACTTAATAACCAGCAAAACATGGCAACTTTTACCGAGACCCATGGCATTCTTTTGCAACTGGTCTCTCGCTTTTTAATACCGGAGATATTTAAACATAAAGAAGTCAACCACATACCGGTTAAAATCCTCGACGCAATCAGTTATATCCAATTGAACCTACACGAGGAATTGTCTGTAACAAGCCTTGCCGAAAGAGCGAATCAGCATACCGATTATTTCTCGCGACTGTTTCAACATTACACCGGAGAAAGGCCCCTAAAATACATTCATGAAAAAAGGATTGAACGGGCCCAATACCTAATGGTTACTACCCAGATGACGTACGCCGAAATAGCAGTTCAGACGGGGTTCGAAAACATATTTTATTTTTCCAAAATATTTAAAAAGATGACCGGCATGTCTCCAGGTAATTATAAAAAACAAATCGATTTTGTCCGCTTTTAGAGATCTGCAAACGCAAGTGCATCCGATGCGGGCTAAACTGTCCAAAACTATTAATGCCGCGGGTCTAACCTGTAGCTACATATATATAGTTTATTGCATATTCCGGATTTCTTCGGTAATAACAAAGCCTGTAAATCGTATGATTTACAGGCTTTTAATACGTTTTGACAATCTTTCCAGCGGCGAGGGATTCGAACCCATCTAAGTTTAGAACTGTAAATCAATCACCAGTTTACAAAGTGACTGGCTTTGGCGTAGTAATGTTCGCTTGAATGGAGAAGACTGAAGATACTTACTTCAGCACAGCAATACTCAAAAGATGATAGATGACCGCGAATGCGATATACTATCTTTTTAAAAAAACTTTCACTGCGAAATCATTAAAAAGGATTCTTCAATCTAAAACTCCCTTTTTGCCCCTTCTTTTTTGCAGGTTAGCCCCTTTTGTTTTTAGCGTTTTTCAAAGACTTTGCCCTCTTGAATGGTCGTCTCAAAATGACAATTCATATTAACCAATTACGCTATTAATTAAACACCATCATGAGGAAAATTCCAAGAACAGCTTATGCTTTTAAAAAAGAGAAGCCACCGGCGTCTTATTAAAAACACATCAACGAAAATGCCGGGATAGATTCCTGGCCCGGGCAATTGCTTGTTATTGTTAACTCCGGAGGCTGTGTTGGTATGCCAATATTACGTTTGCCTATGTGCCATCGTCAACAGTATTAACATATAACTGCGCTTGCCTACTGAACCAACCAACTTAAATTTTAATAACCCAATTATGAAACGAAAATTACTTTTTCCAAATTATTTGTATTCCAGAGGGGTTCGCACTACGTTTAAAACTTTGGCATTATTTATATTGCCAATTGGCGCAAACGCGTTAACCCCCAATTTAATAACACATCCCAATAGGCATATAACGGCCCAGATAACACCCGTTAAGGCTGCAATAACCGTAAAAGGATCTGTAGTAGATGCTCTTGATGGCCAGCCGCTGGTGGGTGTTTCTATCAGTATAAAGGGAACTAACAAAGGTACCCTGAGTGACTTAAAAGGCGACTTTCAACTTTTGAATGTGCCCGAAAATGCCGTACTCGTTGTAACCTATATATCTTACGAGAAAGTTGAAATTGTAGTAAGTGGAAAATCTGATATTGCAATAAAGCTTCAACCTTCAATGAAAACCTTGAACGATGTGGTAGTGGTAGGTTACGGAACGCAGAAGAAAGAAAATCTGACAGGATCGGTTGGTGTTGTAAATACAAAGGATTTAGAAAGCAGGCCATTGACAAATACCGGGCAGGCGTTGCAAGGCACGGTTTCTGGTGTTTTTGCGCTGCAAAGTTCAGGTAAACCCGGCGATGATAATACAGTTATAGACATTCGAGGGGTAGGCACTTTTGGAGATAATTCCCCATTGGTGTTAGTTGATGGCTTTCCTGGCAGCATAGGAGACGTAAACCCCAGCGATGTTCAATCAATTTCGGTGTTGAAAGATGCTGCATCCTCGGCTATCTACGGAAGCCGCGCGGCAAACGGGGTTATCTTAATTACTACCAAGCGTGGATCGGCAGGCAAAATACATGTTAACTATAGCGCATATGCAGGTATTCAAAGCCCAACAAGGCTACCCAATGTATTAAACTCTGTTCAATACACCACACTTTACAATGAGGCCGCGGTAAATACCGGATCGGCACCTACGTATCCGGACTCGATTATTCAAAAATACGCGGCGCACAACAATCCATTATACCCCGATATCAATTATTTCAAGGTATATTATGGTAATGCCTATATGCAAAATCATCGTGTAAGCGCAACAGGGGGAAGCGACAACGTCAATTATGCATTTATGCTGGGTCATCTGGATCAGGATGGAATCCTGGTGGCAACCAATTACAAAAAAACAGATTTTCGCCTCAACCTTGATACCTACCATCTGAAAGATAAAAGGCTTCGTGTTTCTGGTAATGTATCCGGAAATTTGGGTGTAAAAAGCGAACCGACTGACCTTTGGAATGCTGAATGGTATTCTACCCTGGCGCCTATACATCCGCTTAAAGATGCGAACGGAAACTGGGTATCAGTAAATGGCGAACGTAATTACTACGGTGAGATTAAAGAAGGTAGCACAAGCCTGCAAAAACGTTACGACTTTAACGGGCAGGCAGAAGCCGAGTATAAAATTTTGCCGGGGTTAAGTGCACAGCTTACCTACGGTTATAATGCCATCTACACAAATACAAATGCTTTTCACGCGAATGTAACGCTGCAAAATCAAAATGGAACAACTACACAATTGCCTTCAGACCTTAATGTAACCAACGAGATTGATGGCCATTCGCTGCTTACTGGTTTACTGAAATACAATAAGACAATTAACCGTCATTCATTCAACTTATTAGGCGGGTATAGCGAAGAGGAATTTACCTACGATTGGCAAAGCGGCTTCCGTTCTCATTTTGTTAACAACACGCAACGCGTGTTGAATCTTGGCGATGCGGCCACACAAACCAATAACTCTGGCAGCTACGACCTCGGCCTTCGCTCTTTTTTTGGCCGTTTGAACTATGCGTTCGACCAAAAGTACTTATTTGAAGCAAATATCCGGAGAGACGGTTCTTCCAGGTTTGCACAAGGTAAGCAATGGGGAACATTTCCGTCGTTCTCTGCAGCCTGGGTGTTATCAAAGGAAGATTTTATGAAAAGTGTGAGCTGGCTGGATTTTGCAAAAATCCGCGCCTCCTGGGGGCGTTTGGGCAATCAAAATATTAATAATTACTATAATGGCAGTGATATCCTGAGTTCGGGCCAGAATTACTCGTTCGGCGGAACGCTTTACTCGGGTGTTGCCGTTACGGCTATGACCAACAAAGATTTGACATGGGAAACAGCTCAGCAATTAGATTTGGGGCTCGACATCTCTTTCCACAATAACATTGAAATTACCGCCGATTATTTTGATAAAAGGACCAAAAACTTATTGTTGACCCAGCCAATCCCACTAACAATTGCTCAGTCGGCCCCAATGGCTAACGCCGGCGAAGTGCAAAACAAGGGTTTTGAACTGGGTATTTCCTATAAAACAACGTTTAGCAATGGTGTTAAATTAAGAACTTCTTTCAACGTTTCTCACATCGTCAACAAAATCACCAGCATGAACGTGCCTCAGCAGTATAGCTCGCCAAAAGCGATTGTTGTTGGCTCGGCTATAAATTCATTCTACGGTTATCAGATGACGGGCATTTACCAAATCTCCGATTTTACATGGCAAAACAACAGCGATGCATCTATTCCTTACGCAAGCCGCAGCTATACGCTTAAAACGGGTGTGGTTAAAGTAAGCGACTACAGTGCGCAGCCCGGCGACATTAAATATGCAGACCTTAATGGTGATGGCATAGTTGACCAAAATCACGACCGCAAAATTATAGGTAAGCAATTTCCTGACATAACCTATGCTTTTAACTTTAACGTAGCCTGGAAAGGCATCGATCTGGGGGCATTTCTGCAAGGCGTACAAGGCATGCAAGGTTATACCTACTATGAAATAGCTTCGCCTTTTAGCGGCTTTGCAAATGTTGGTTCCTGGTGGTTAAACAGGTGGACGCCGCAAAATCCGTCTAATACCTATCCCCGTGTCACATTGGATGGCGTAAGAAACAATATCCACTCTTCCTTCTACGTGGAAAACGCATCATACCTAAGGGTTAAGAATATTGAATTAGGGTATACTTTAAGTCCGGCTGCTATAAAGAAAATAGGCTTAAGCTCGCTTAGGATATATGCCAATGTGCAAAATGCTTTCACATTCACCAAGTTCAAAGGCTTTGATCCGGAACAAACTTCTGATCAAACAAGAGCTGAGGCATATCCGCAGGTTCGGGTAATGACTGCAGGTATAAATGTTAATTTCTAAAGGATAAAATCATGAAGACTATATATAAAATCATAATCTTAGCATCTGTTATTAATCTTGCCGGCTGCAAGAAAAACCTTTTGGACAAGACGCCAAAAGACCGTTTGTCGCCCTCGACATTTTACCAGGACGAAACCCAGGTAAAAATGGCGTTGGTGGGCATTTACAATGCCATACAACCGAATGCCACCCCGGCGCATTTTTTTCAATTTGAATTTGAATCGGATAATGCCTATTGCCAGGATGCGTGGCAGGGCTCAAAGGAAGTAGGAGCATGGCAAACCACAACCAACAGTTGGGCGCCATATGCAAAGTGGACCCAGGATTACACCATTATTTCAAGGGCCAACGAATTTTTGCAGGATGTTGCCAATGCAAATATTGATGCTACCGTAAAAACCCAAATGTCGGCCGAGGCGAAGTTTTTGCGGGGATACGCCTATACGGATTTGACTACTTATTTTGGCGATGTACCCTTAATTACCAGTGTGCTGTCCCTATCGGATGCATATGTTGCGAGGACTGCTAAAGCTACCGTGCTTACCCAGATTATAACTGACCTGACAGATGCCGCCACCGCACTGCCTGCCTCCTACTCGGGTTCTGATGTTGGCCGGGTAACAAAAGGAGCTGCATTAGCTTACAAGGCAAAAGCTCTTTTGTATAACGGAAAGTGGGCCGATGCTGCGCAGGCAGCACAAGATGTAATTAATCTTAATGCCTACAGTTTATACCCCAGCTATGGTTCGATGTTTGATGAATCGCATGAAAATAATAGCGAAGTGATATTTGATATCCAGTATATACCAACCACCCAACCACAACCCTGGCCGTCATCTGCATTATCGTTGAGCGTTTGGCCAACTCCAAACGTTACTGCCGATTTGATCGATTCGTATTACATGACTAATGGATTGCCGGTTACCAACTCGGCTTCGGGTTACAATGCTCAAAACCCTTATGTCAACCGCGACCCAAGGTTGGCAGCTTCGGTAGTATTACCGGGTTCTTTATGGGGCACAACTACCTACGTGCCTGCCACTGATGTGGTGCCATCTGGTGCACGCCCCCGTAAATATGCGGCGATAGGTATTGCCGACCCCAATAATTGCTCTCTCAATACTATTCTGATGCGTTATGCCGACGTATTGCTGATACGCGCCGAGGCCCTGATTGAATCGGGAAGCACCGCAACGGAAATTTATACACTAATTGACCAGGTGCGGGCAAGGGTAAGTATGCCCAAGGTGGAAAATGTGGAAGGTTCCGGCTTAAACCAAACGCAATTAAGAGCGATATTACGGCATGAACGCAGGGTTGAATTCTTTATGGAAGGTACCAGGTATGCCGATATGTTACGCTGGAAAGATCAGTCCCTGGTTCATGATGTATATGGCTATGACAAATCATTGCTGAGTAACCCGGCAAGTGCTGCTACCTGGCAGTTTAAGCAGGTTAAGTTAGATACCCGTACATTTGATGCAGGTAAAGGATGGTTATGGCCAGTGCCGCAAGCCGACATTGACATTAACAAAAAATTACTGCCCAATAACCCTGGATATTAAGGTGTTGTGGTATTACATTGAATGATATAATTCCCCTATTGCCTTAGCGATCCCCCCGATAGAGCCGCCCATAGCGCTCTATCGGGGTTTCGTTTTAAATACGATATATCTGCTTTGTACATGTTTTGAAATTTGGCAGCTCCCACAATATCATGAGTACTGCAGCAAGGCACTTAATCCTATAGCGCCCGCATCTAACATGGTTAACATAACTTAACACATTTCAGAAAAAATATTTATAAATATCTGATAATCAATATATTATATTTTATCATGGTTAACATTAAACTTAGCGCAATTTAGGCGCATCCAAATGTTTGTGCCTGTTGTTGGCCAATATAAGCCCCTTCGGTAACCGGACCATTTAACCAGGATCAGCCAATAAAAACAAGGTTTTGTTTGAAGCTCGTATCATCCCGATGTCATTAGCTCATTCCATTAACTATTTAGATGTGTTGCGCTGCTATAATGCCGCAAAAGATGCATGTTTTCCCGCATTGTAGGTTGTTTTCCATCCTGCTACATTCAAGATGATACAGCTTTCAATTTCCTTTGCCTGCTTTATAAGCGCTACTTAGCGTTAAGATGCCCCTTGTTGAAACTATGAACTAAACCAATTTAGCAGATTTCAATTTCAACTCCCGATGAGTACAGTGCTTTGCAATTTTCAGTTATCAATCGCAAGGTAAATAAATCGCAAAATAGAAAAGGCTGCCTTTTTAAGGCAGCCTCGCGATGTAGTATAATGTCGTCGATAAATTGACGGATAATTTTAGCCGAGAGTTCTAAGTCGAAAAAAGAAAAAATTCAACTTTACACTTACGACTTGGTACTACAGACTTTTTATTGCGCTATAAGCGTCCATTGCTGGTTGTAGCTCGAACCGCTCGTCCACTGTTGCATAACAGATCCGTTGGCAGTCAAACCTCCTGTATCAAGGCATTTCCCTGTGGTAAGGTTAACTATCTTGTAGTAACCGCTTCCGGCCGAAACTATTGACCAGCGCTGGTTATTACTGGTGCCTACGGTGTATTGTTCAACTGATGATCCATCAGCTGTATTACCCCCGGTATCCAGGCACTCTTTACCGGTTACGCAACTCAACGTATAATAACCTGCGGTATAGCTTATATTCCATTTCTGGTTAGCACTTGTTCCGGATGCCCATTGAGCTACGGTAGCGCCATCGGTTGTACTGCCCAGATTATCAAGCATCAAACCGGAAGCGCGGTTTTGAAGCTTGTACCGTCCGTCGGCAACCGGCCCTTGCCATACAGGTGATGCAGTAAGTTTCCATGACCACCTGAACATATTGGCGGTGCCCGGGCTAACTTCCACAAGATTGTTATTCGCTGTATACCAACGATAGGTATCAATATCATTAACACCCGACCATGCTATAGTGCCCATTGAATTGTCGCGGGCATAGGTAAGTGATCCGGTCAGGAAAGCCTGGTCAACATATACGCCTGTATCCCATTGCTGATAGAAACTCATGTTCCTGAATGTTTCGATACCAACCTCTGTTACTACAGTACGTGAGGCATAGGAACCGGTTCTGGCCGACATGATATTGTAGTAGCTTGACCAAACATTATAGGAGCCCCAGAACCACCAATAGCAGTGCAGGCCCAGGTATTGATTAACTAATCTTGAATCGGCGCCAACAGTAGTTACATCAGCTGCGTAACCGGTGCCATCCAGGATGCATTTGCCGTCTGCGGGGCTAAATGTGGTCAGGAAACCTGCATACAAATTATTTAAATCGGTACTTGAATAGTCAACCGGCTCGTTAATGGGCTCATATAAAACAGATGTATTGTTTTTATAAACATTATTTACAGTTGTCCACATGGTAGTCCATTGGGTAGTATCCGGTACATGATGCACGCCTACAGGCCAATAGCAAAGTATTACCTTGCAGCCATTGGCTATAATTGCATTAATTGCAGCCTGGTAAACAGGCCAATAGGTAGAGCTTGAGGCCGTCCATGGATTTATGGGCATTCTGATGGTGGTACCGCCGCTTGTTTTAACTGCGCTTGAAATACTGGTTGCTAAAGTAGCAGCCTGGGTAGCGGTGAGCGATGTTGTCATGCCACTGGGTAATACAACCCTTCCATCGCCTTCGTTGCCATTAGGGTCGGCCCAGTTTATCCCACGAAAGCCATTGGTGTTGGTAGTTGAAAGGGCAAGGTTTTGCTTTGTAGACAAGCCTGAGATATCAGGGTTCTTTTGAATAGTGTTTTTAGAACAGCCCATGATAAAGGCTAACAAGCAGCATAGTGCCTGGGTGGTTAAATTTTTTCTCATAAGTTTTATATTAAAATATTAGATAATTGGTTCTTTATATGCAGTTAGTTTTGATTTGTAAATATGGCGGAGATCTACCCGGCATGGGTACAAAACAGGTAACGACATCGGTTAACTGCAAAACAACCGAATGTATATGCAGCAACAGTTTTAATATTTTCATGGTAGGCGTGTTAAAAAATTCAGATTTCCCGAACCAATAACTATTCATCAACCGCTGCCGGATACAATCGTCAGCAATCTGGTTAGCCGGTGAAAAGGGCTGTAAGCAATGGTGGAAAAAAGAAATCCGTGTTTATATGGTTTAACCTAAATGTCCCATAAAAAGCATGGATTGAAAAGGGGCAAAGTCTCAATATTGCGGGGATAAAGTGTCATTTCAATTGGTTTTTAGAGCGATAGTTCAACTTATTTCCATTTTATCAATAATAGTTTATCTCGCGGGCGCAAAAATTACCCTTCTCCGGATGGCAGGCAATTATAATTATTGTTATAAACACAATTAATATTTACTTAAATTTGATTGCCATATAAACTCAATGTTTCTAATCATACTATAGATTCGGGTATAAATTTAAAAGGACGGATGAATCATCTAATTTGGGTTAAATGACGTTCTACTTTTAATCCGGAGGCGAGAAGTGTCTCAAATAAAGAGTCGACACTTCAATCTTAAAAGATCATTTGCCTGCGCTTTTAAGATGCCGGGAGGCTGTGTTTCGCACTTGCTGAAACATGGCCAACCAATAATATATAAGTGTATTTAGTACAATATTTATTGTACTACTGACCAAAAAAAGGTTGTGAAGCTTATTTTACACTGGCGCAAAATACCGGCAATAAACCGGTATAGTATTTATCTAATTAAAAGTGAAACGGATTTATGTATAAAGCTGTCTTGTTCTTAGTAATTAATCTTTTGTGTATAACTAGCCTAAATGCACAAAACCTGCCTGCCCTTCCAACCAACGACACCAAGAATTTTGCCTTAAAATCATATAATACGCATGACGGACTGCCATCCGAAAATGTAACCGTAGCACTTAAAGACAGGCGTGGATACATGTGGATAGGAACAGACAATGGCCTTTGTAAGTTTGATGGCTACTCCTTTGAAAATTTAGTAAACATTCCCGGAAACACCACAAGTATAAGCTCAAATTATATTAATGCGCTGGCCGAAGATAAAAACGGTAACATATGGGTGGGTACAATGGATGGCTTAAATGTTTTAGATCCCAATACCGAAAAATTTGAGCGGTTTTACCATAGCGACAATATCAAGCAGTCAATAAGTAACAACAAGATTTTTTCGATCCTATGCGATAGAGAAGGAACTATCTGGATAGGAACAGACGATGGTTTTAATCAATATGTTGCGGGTAGCCGGTCATTTATTACCTATAAACCTAACTCAGAAAACAAGTTTTCAATAAAAGGAAAGTCGGTAAATGCCATTGTTGAAGATAATAAGAAAAACCTGTGGTTAGGGAACTGGAATGGCGGGTTAAATAAATTCAATAAGGTGGGTAAGCGTTTTACCAATTATCCGCAAACCGAATCTTTGCATAAAAAAAGCCCTAATGATATTTGGAGCCTTTACTACGATCAAAAAAACGGTTGTATTTGGGTAGGCGCCTATTGGAGCGGCCTTTTCTGTTTCGACCCTAAAACTCAACAATATACCGCATTCCCCAGTCATGACAATCTTAATATAGGCGCTTTTAGCATCGATAATGCAAATGACTCCACCTTAGTTGTTGGAAGCAACGCCGGGTTTTACTTTATAAATAAGGGCACTGGCCAATGGCATAAAATTGGCGATGTTAATAGTACGGCCGATGGCTACGTTTACAATGATAATGCCGGAATTATGTGGCTCTGCGGTAAAGATGCCTTAACAAAAGTCGATTTTACGCAATACAAATTCCATTTCATTCCATTATCAATAAAACCGCGCGAAGTAAAAAGCATGCTGTTGCAAGGTAACATGTTGTGGTTGGCAACAAACAACGGACTTTATCAGTTTGATTTAATAAAGAAAACCACCAAACTATTTAATCACACAAATGATCCTTCAAGCATAAGCAGCAATCAGGTTGGCAAAATATATTTAGATAATGATGGTGTATTATGGGCCGCTACCGAAAACGGTTTTGATAAGTTTGACGTTAAGAACAACCGGTTTATACACCACTTTCATCATTCGGCCCTGAGCAATTTTTTTAATGAAGACGTTTTCAGGGATATTCTTGAAGTAAGGCCCCATGAATACTGGCTCGCGACAGACGCCGGGCTTAAGATATACAACGAAGAAAAACAGCAATTCAAACATTATTATAACGATGATAAAAACCCCAATTCAATTGCCAGCAACCATATTTATAACCTTTTAAAAGATAAAAAAGGCAACGTGTGGATTGGAACGAATGGAAACGGGGTTGATCGTTTTGATCAGAAAACGGGCGTTTTCCATCATTATGCTTATAACGACAAAAATGCGAGTAGCCTCAGCAATAATATTGTGCACTGTGTATTTGAGGATAGTAAAAACAATATTTGGATTTGCACGGCCGATGGACTGAATAAATATGTTCCGGAAAATGATTCTTTTATTGTTTACTCCAGCAAAGATGGATTTGCAAGTAATGTTTTCAATAACCTGGTTGAGGATAGCTTCGGGAATCTTTGGATTAACTCTGCTACCGGGATATCAAAATTTACTCCTCAAACATTAACTGTTACCAATTTTGACGAAGGCGACGGCGTGTTTTCCCACTCCCTCATTTACAAGTCTGCAGACGGCCAGATTTATTTAGGTGGAAACTCTGGTGTAGTTGTTTTCGACCCCTCAAAAATTAAATTGAATAACAAGATCCCCCAGATTTACCTGTCCGATTTTCAGGTTTTTAATAAATCGGTAAAGCCGGGTAACAATTCTCCGTTGAAAAAACCGGTTAGCATAGCCGATACTGCGTTGCTTAGTTACGACCAAAATGTATTTTCAATTGAATTTGTTTCACTTAATTATACCCATTCAGAGAAAAATGTTTATCGGTATAAGTTAGAAGGCTTTGATGAAAAATGGAATTTTAACAGCAGCCAGCGAAAGGTTACTTACACCAATCTTAATCCGGGAACTTATACATTTAAAGTAATTGCAAGTAACAACGATGGCGTGTGGAACAGAACGCCCAAGTCCTTAATCATAATTATTTCGCCACCATGGTACCAAACCTGGTGGGCGTACACTATTTACACCATATTTATTGCAGGGTTGGTTTATTTGTATTTGTTATATAGGGACCATCAGGCCAAATTAAAATACGAAATTCAGATTGCACACTATGAAAGTGAAAAGGAAAAAGAGCTAAGCGAACGAAAGCTTGCTTTTTTCACCAATATTTCTCATGAGTTCCGGACGCCATTAACATTAATCATTAACCCCGTTAAGGAGCTCCTATTTAGCGAAAAGAAGGCTATGGATGCCTCCAGTTTAACCATTGTTTACAGAAACGCGCGCCGGCTATTAGGCCTGGTAGATCAACTGCTGCTTTTCAAAAAGGCCGAATCAGAATCAGACCAGCTTAGAATAAGCAATGTTAATATTGTTGATTTGTGTAACGAGGTTTATTTATGTTTTGTACATGAAGCTAAAAGAAAACAAATTCATCTTGAGTTTGCATCGACAGCCGAGTGCCTGAATATTTATGTAGATAGAGAAAAAACAGAAATAGTGTTATTTAACCTACTCTCGAATGCTATAAAATTCACTCCTAAGCATGGCAAGATTCGCATCTATACAAAAGAGGCCGAACAAGCGGTATCAATAATGGTTGAGGATAACGGATGCGGAATCCCGCCTGAAGTTGGTGAAAAACTGTTTAGCCGTTTTTACCAGGTACCTGATTTAACCAGCACACCAACCGGGGGATTTGGTCTTGGACTATACCTTGTCAAAAATTTTGTAGAACGCCAGGCCGGAACTGTTGAATATCAAAGTCAGATTGGAAAGGGTACCTCATTCGCCATCACTTTTAAAAAAGGCAACTCTCACCTTAAAGACCAGGTTATTTTAGAGCAACCATCCGCTACCTCCGGGTTTTTAAAGGAGCTGATTGATTCTGAAACCACAGCCAATGATATAGTGTTGGCAGCAGACCCCGTTGAAGATCAATCATTGTCTCACTTCAAAACGTTATTAATCATCGATGACCATGAGGATATGAGAGAATACCTCCGCCAGATTTTTAAGCTTGAATATAATGTTCTGGTTGCGTCGAGCGGTGAAGACGGAATAAAAACAATAAACGAACAATGGCCGGATATTGTTATATGTGATGTAATGATGCAGGGTATAACAGGTATCGAAGTTTGTGCGGCCATTAAGGGAAATATGACAACCTCACACGTTCCGGTAATTCTTTTAACGGCCAGTGCATCAAATGAGATAAAGCTAAAAGGTATTGAAGGTGGCGCTGATGACTATATCGGAAAACCTTTTGACAAAGATATCCTGAAAGCAAAAGTAAATGGGCTACTGAAGAGCAGGAATACCCTTCAGCAATATTTTTATAATGAAATTACGCTGAACAATAACCCACACAGCATCTCGATAGAGTACAAACGATTTCTGGATTCCTGCATCCGAATTGTTGAGGATCATATCACAGATCCAGATTTTAACCTTCAATCCTTAGCCTCCGAATTAAATATGTCTTATTCCGGGATCTATAAAAAAATCAAAATGATTTCGGGGCAATCCGCAAATAGCTTCATAAGGTCTATCAGGTTGCGAAAAGCGGCTCAGTTATTTGTACATAGCGATTTAAATATATTGGAGACCGCTTATGCTGTTGGAATAAAAGATATCAAATATTTTCGTGAGCAGTTTAAAAAAGTGTTTGACTTAAAACCCTCTGAATACATTAAAAAATTCAGAAAGAACTTCAAAAACGCGATGGTTAACCAGGTGGCTGAAAGAAAATAAGTTGGTGATCAATAACTCGGTCTGCCTCTATTTGAAATATAAAAAACATTCTTCAGCCGGCAATCTAATGCGCGTTGTGCAATGATATCCTCTTTTTGAGTAGCAGAATTTTACGAAAATAATTTCCCTGTTCCCTTTTTAGTGCTTTACCCCTTCAATTTTGCTGGTTAGCCCCCTTTTTATTAATTGATTTTACATCCATTTTAGCGGCATCAGCCAATAGCGAGAAGTATTAGTGAGGCTTAACCGCGTCTTTAATGCAATTTGAGAAGTGTGCCAACTATTTAATCAATTATACTTTATTTATTTTTTTAATGAGATCAATTATTCTTTTTTTAATAACGACCATTTTTCTGGCGGGCGGCCAGGTCGCGGCTCAACCTAAACACCAATTCACTTTAGGCGATAAAGACTTTCTGTTAGATGGCAAGCCTTTACAGATGATCTCGGGCGAATTACACTATCCCCGCATACCACGGGAGGCGTGGCGCGATAGAATGAAAATGGCAAAAGCCATGGGCCTTAATACCATAGGCACCTATGTTTTCTGGAACTTGCACGAGCCTCAAAAAGGGCAATTTGACTTTGCCGGCAACAATGATATTGTTGAGTTTGTTAAAATAGCCCAGGAGGAAGGTTTGTGGGTAATTTTGCGACCAAGCCCTTATGTATGTGCCGAGTGGGAATTTGGCGGATATCCATATTGGCTGGAAAATGAAGAAGGGTTAGTGGTCAGGAGTAAAAATCCGCAGTATTTAAACGAATACGACAAGTACATTAAAGAATTGGGGAAAAGATTGTCCCGCTACCAGGTAAATCACGGCGGTAACATCCTGATGGTACAAATTGAAAATGAGTATGGATCATACGGCTCTGACAAGGATTACCTGGCCGTTAATCAAAAAATGTTTAAAGACGCGGGATTTGACGGGCTGTTATATACCTGCGATCCGGCCGCTGATCTGGTGAAAGGACATTTGACAGGTTTACTGCCGGCAGTGAATGGCTTAGACAACCCGGCTAAGGTAAAGGAACTTATCAATCAAAACCACGACGGTAAAGGCCCCTACTATATTGCCGAATGGTATCCGGCGTGGTTCGACTGGTGGGGTACAAAACACCATACGGTGCCGGCCAATCAGTATACCGGCCGCTTAGACTCTGTACTTGCAGCCGGCATTTCGATAAATATGTACATGTTTCATGGCGGAACTACGAGGGGATTTATGAATGGGGCCAACTATAACGACCAGGCCCCGTTTGAGCCACAAATAAGCAGTTACGATTATGATGCGCCAGTTGATGAAGCCGGAAACGCAACACCTAAATTTTGGGCTTTTAGAAACGTAATTCAAAAACATTTACCCGCCGGCGTTAATTTGCCTGTTGTTCCGCCGGTTAAGCCCACCATCATAATACCTCAAATTGAGCTCAATAATGTAGCAGACCTTGACGACTTAAAACTTGAAAGTAAGACTAGTCAAAATCCATTAACCTTTGAGGATATGAAACTTGATTATGGTTTTATGTTATACCGCACCACGATTCCGGGAGGGAAATCCGGAATAATAAAGCTTAAAGATCTCAGAGATTTCGCCGTAGTAATGATCAACGGAAAAACGGTGGGAAACCTTGACCGCCGTACCGGATTGGATAGCATGAACGTGAGTTTACCTGGTGGAAATGTGACATTGGATATTTTAGTCGAAAATCTTGGGCGCATCAATTTTGGTAAATACCTGTTACAGAACAAAAAGGGAATTGTTGGTAAGGTATTTTTTCAAAACGATGAAATAACGGGTTGGCAAAACTTTCCTTTGTCATTAAAAACGGTGGGTAGCTACAAACCTAAACCTGGTTTGGCAAGTTTAAACACACCTGTTATGAAAAAGGGGAGTTTTTCATTGGTCTCATTAGGCGATACCTACCTCGACATGACCAATTGGGGTAAGGGCATGGTTTGGATTAACGGACATAACTTAGGCAGATACTGGCGAACCGGCCCTCAACAAACGCTGTATGTACCACGCGAATGGTTGCATACCGGTAAAAATGAGGTATTGGTTTTTGAACTGATAAAACCCGAAAACCAAAAACTGTCGGCAGTGAACAAACCGATTTTAGATCGCTTACAATAAGCCAGTTAAAAAGGTTGATTTTTCTAAAGTAGGGGCGATTTACACATTCGAATAAACTTCGCGCAAGAAATTGCATGACCAGGGTTTCCGAAGTCGCTAATTAAAGCGAAAGATTTCAAAATCACTCAAAACTTGCCATACGGCTTAAACGCTCCAGATCCTGCACAAATTAGTTTGAAAATCTCTTATTTTCGGATACCTAAAAGCCACTTGAAGGAGTGGCTTTTTTTTAATTATAAATCAAGTAATTAGGCCAAAAAAATCACAGTTTCAACAGCCCTATCCCGCTATAAGTTTTGTAGTTAAATATATAATTATCAGACGATTATGTAATTATAATATTATTTCACAAAGGGTCTGATCCATGGCAAATAAGGGTTAGTCAGTGATAATATTTTGTAGTTCTTGAACATGACTTTGAAAAAGAGAAATTATTTCTTCGTAATCCAATTCATTGATCACGCCACGAATCAACATATCCCGGGCACGCACCAATTTAGATCGTTCAGTACCTATATTTTTCTGAGCTTGGTTCCTTTTTTCATTTTGCCAGCCAAACTCTTCTCAAAATGTTCTTTCAAAATTGCCCTGAACAATTTCGTGAACTCATCTTTAGGTCGGAAATCGGCGGCAAGGCTGCGCTTCTGCTGCATTCAAAATTGACGAAAACCGGCCGCATACCTGTCAGATTTACATCCAAATGTTTCGGATAGTTTCGGGCTTCGTTTTGCAAACTTACCCACATCACAGTGCCTGATCTGCTTCCTGTTCGTCAGGCCGGAGATTTACCGCCGGCTGCCTTCAGATTCGCAGTCGCCCGCAACACTTCGACCCTATAGTTTGCGCCCGGGCCGGGCGCACAAAAAAAGCCCACTGTTTTTCAACAGAGGGCTTTAATATTTTTTAAAACAGCTGGCTATAAATTACCATTTCCTAAAACATAAGGCAATTTATCAAACGTGCCTAAAAGTATCTGCGATATTTCTATAGATTGATAAGTACCATCGGGATTAAGGTTAACCTTTTTTGAGGTAAACGAATAGGTTCCGGTAATTACTTTGGCAACTGTATCAATAGCTGTTATAGTAGCCAATCCGGAACCACTCTCAACAATACCGGTTTGCACATATACGTAATTTCCGGTATCGTCTTTCTGAAGTGTGTAATAAGCCATATTTAGCTTGCCTGTACCATCAACCTTGTAGGTAGCCAAAGGAAAACTATTGGTATTTGTGCTGTTAGACACATTTATATTAAATATAACCCGTTTTGAATCGGCCGTACCAATTACCGAAAAGGTTTTAACCTTTGTAGCATCGTTAAAAGTAATTCTTGCGGTAACCGTATCAGGGTACCAAACAACACCATTAATATTTGCAGCCAGTATTTTATCAGATGTGGTAGAAGCAGAAGTAACAACGTCTTTTTTACAGCCTTGGAAGTAGATAGCCGATATAAGTAACAGAACAATAAGTTGAATTTTCCTCATATATAAATTTTGTGCAAACAATGCGCCTTGCAGATTTTATGCAAATAACGCTCTTTGCAGATTAATAATTACAACCAAAGTTAATTTTTTCACATATTTTAACATTCGGCAGTTTTGGGTGAAATTATTTGAGGCCGGCATTTATCAAACAAATGGTTTTATTTAGGCATATTAGGCGTTTAATATTATAAACATGATTCACGTAAACGAATATTTTGAAGGCACAGTAAAATCACTGGGTTATACCAGCGCCGAAGGGAAAAGCACCGTTGGTGTAATGGAAAAGGGCGAGTATGAATTTGGCACATCGAGCCATGAGAGTATGACCATTATTGAGGGCCAGCTGGAGGTGTTGTTACCCGGCGAAGAAGAATGGGAAAGCTATACGGCCGGCCAATCATTTGAAGTTGAGGCCAATACCAAATTCAAAGTAAAAACAAACGTACAAAGTTCCTATTTGTGTAAATACAGGTAAGTAGCTACTATTGTAACATTTAAGCTTAGCGGCGCTCTAATAATCATAAACTAAATAAAACAATGGATACTTCGCTTATTACAACCAGTACCGGGTTAGACGGGTACCGGATAGTTAAACATTTAGGTGTTGTACGTGGTATTACCGTACGCAGCCGCAGCGCCCTGGGCAATATTGCCGGTGGTTTTCAGTCGCTTTTTGGCGGCAGGCTTTCTATTTATGTCGAGCTTTGCGAAAATGCACGTGAAGAGGCTTACCAGCTTTTAATTCAGCATGCACAGGCTATTGGGGCAAATGCCATTATCAACATGCGTTACGATGCTAACGAAGTAATGCAGGGCATTACCGAAGTATTGGCATATGGTACTGCTGTTGTGGTTGAAAAAGTTTGATTAACTCATTAATACAACAGCCCAAAGTCTTAAGCTACAAGTTAAATTCAGCTTAAGACTTTGGGCTATACCGTTTATTGTAAGGTTAGCGCTACGCTAATTAAAATACGATAGCGGAATTGTACGCCAAAGCCCATGCGCAAGATGGCCAATCAGTAATTCGTACACCAGGTAAACCGGCCAGATCAGGTAATGAATAAGCAATAAAATAGGCGAATGGTTATAATGCCAACTGATCATGAGTGTATACAAACCTAATACAAGATAAAGTATGCTGGTGTCCCTGGTCTTCATTTTTTGATGGTGATAATTTTATCTAAATTAATAATTACTTACAATTTTTCATATTGTAAATTACGTTATAAGCAGCCGCGCTGTTGGTTTGCTGCCTCCCGTTTTTAGGATTATAAAGGTATGGCTTTTGTGCAAGCGCATTTCCGCGAAGCTGAAATTCAACAGCCATGGTGTCGGCGCTGCCTTCCTGGTTAAAGCTCCATATAGCCTTAATGGCGTTACCTGCCAGCGTACCTGTTAACGTTCCCTTGCGGGCGTCTTTCTCCTTCGGCGTCCAGTTCATATTGCCGGTAACCTTATCGCCATTTATGTAAATACTTACAAGTGTAGTATCCTGTGCCTTGTTGCCTTCCGTATAAAAAAAGCAATACCGCATGTTTACAGCCGGGGCATTGGCCGCGCTGGCCAGTTGCGTATCTGCAGGCTGAAGTGTTGAAACTGTTGTATCATCATTGGCAGCATTGCGCCCGCCAGAACAGGATGCAAGCAAAGCAAAACAAGCAAGCAAGTAAAAATTAATTTTCATAGCAATTTAATCGTAGGTGTTTTTTAGGTACGACAATTAAAAACTAAAAAGGTTCAATTTAAATATTGCAGAATTTTGAAGTATCATTTGCGATAGTCAATCTTTTCAATGCCAATCGCTGAAAAATTTTACCGCCAACAGATTGGTGCGGTAAGTAACGACAACAAATGCTAAATGGGGAGTAATTTAGCCGTTACAATTTTTTATGTAGTGTAAACATTCCTTGTGTTACACTACATAATATTGTAAGGCAGGCGAGGTTATACTTTTTTTTCGGGGGGAGTAGATACAATTTCGCCAAACTCGTTTACGTAAGCCATCATACTTTCCAGATCGCTGCCGCCGCCGTTTTGCTGACGCTCCTGTTTACGTTGTTCTTTATCCTCTTTTTTTTTCTGACGATTTTTTTCGAGTTGTTTTTTCATGAAGGTTGCCTGAGATTTAGCCATGCTTATTAAAATTTAGTTAAACAATGCGCATTTCCTGGTTTACACCTGTATCAATCTGATCAACTGAAATAACATTCAGTATCGGTAACACATGAAGAGGATCTCATTAATTAATTTCCGGGCAGCAACGGTATCAGCGGGGATAAAATGAACCCTGATCAATAAAATTGACAGTGGGTGGCTATGAGGAAATAGCTATAATTTTCCGTTATTATGCAAATATACGATTTTTTAGCACATTTCATTGGTCATTGGTCATTGGTCATTGGTCATTGGTCATTGGTCATTGGTCATTGGTCATTGGTCATTGGTCATTGGTCATTGGTCATTGGTCATTGGTCATTGGTCATTGGTCATTGGTCATTGGTCATTGGAACGCGGGCATGC
>NZ_JBFUIA010000039.1:0-58382 GCF_056402115.1 Mucilaginibacter sp. P4_C11
GGCATACATCTCATAGTTTTGGGTTCAACACCGATAATTACATGGGTTCGCTTCAGCAAAGCAACCGGCAGCACGAGCATTGGAGTGATTTTTTTATAGAGGAGCGGTTAAAACCTATGATAAGGATAGCTCAAACTAAACAGTTGCTTACAAATAACGATTTGCGTTTATTTGAATTACTCCATCAAAAACTTACCGGTTTGTTTACCGAAGAACCGCCAGCATTGGTACATGGTGACCTTTGGGGCGGTAATTATTTGATAGATGCTCATGGAAAGCCTTACCTGATTGATCCGGCTGTTAGTTTTAGTAACCGGGAGTTTGATATAGCTATGACCACCTTATTCGGTGGTTTCGATAGAAGGTTTTACGAAGCATATAATCATCACTTCCCGCTACAGAAAGGATGGCAACAACGGATTAAATTGTGGAGCTTATATCCGTTATTACTGCACGTAAATCTTTTTGGCGGCGGTTATATCAATCAGGTTCGTGATAACCTTGCTGCTCTTTTATGAAATTATTGACTTACACCTTCAATAAATGTGGGTGTTTCAGTTACGTTGACAGAAAGTTTGCCGGCTGTTGTATTCACTTGCGACGACACCATTTCTTCGGCTCCGGGCTTCGGTGTATAAATATTGGCTTTGGGTGTACCCAGGTTAAGCGTATAAGTTGCTTTTTGCTGTTGTTGGTCGGGTACTGTCAAAATATACATTTTTCGTGATCCTGAGATATATTTATCAACTATCGGATCGGCATTTATTGTTGACCGGTAGGTAAAATCGCCCATTAGCTTATTAACCTGTAATATATAATCGGCGGCAGGTCGGCGTTTACCATCGGTGGCCAGGCCTGATGTAGCATATTGGACACTTGAATTGGGCGCATCATCTAATAACTGATAATAGAAAACACGTTTGATGCCGTGCCTTATATACAACAGGGAGGATCTTAATATCCAATCGGCCTGGGTTATCAAAGCCGGCTTATCGCCGATGGCGATTGCTTTTTGATAGCTCCCCTGGTTAATATCGTAACCAGATTCGGTAACCCAAACCTCGGGTGGCTTTTTCAGCGAATTTGCCAGTTTGACAAAAGCATCAGCAATTGTACCTGCTTTTGATAATTCGGGAGCTACTCCGGTTGTAGCTTTACTGTGCGTTAAAATGTCGCCATTGTTATTATAATAGTGGTAGTTGATAACATCAAAACATAAGTTAACGCTGCCATCGGTTCGATATCCCCGGTTGGCTTTGCACCAATCTATTATCCTTTGTACAAAGGTAACATCACAAGTTGCAAGCCCGCCTATCACAACCTGCATGCCGGGGTCGGCGGTTTTTACACCAACATTATTGCCTAATCGGCCTTTGTCGCCATCATAAAATGCCGATAAATTGGCTGCATATTCTTCTGGTGTTTGTTTTGTGGCCGGGCCTTTCCACCATTTGTCCCATTCGTTGCCGCACTCAATGTATTTTACCAGGCTCATCCCTATTTTTACTACATTAGGCTGGTCGTTAGCCCAGCGTGGTTTCGAGTTTACCGTCACAAGTGCAGGATTAACCGCCGTGTTATATCCGTAGCGTGCAGCAAATTGAAACGCTGCTTTGGCCTGATCTATATAGCTTGCCGGGGCAGTTTTGACCTGGCCGTAGGGTACGGGTACATTATCTAAATCCTGCATCCCGGTAGGATAGGTGTTAACTAACCAGCGGGCACAATTTTTCATATCGGCCAAAACCAAAATATTTTCCTGCTTGCAGCGGGTATATATCAGGTCATAGTTCCAGCCGCCGTTGTTGGTTGGGTTAAAAGTATAGTCGCCTTTTGTATTTTCGAGTTTATTCCAATTCATGTAGTGCCTTACAGCGCTAAAAGATTTGATAACCGACATATTTGCCTCGTAAATTGTCTTTGCGTTAGGATTGGCCGGATCCTGCAAAAAATTCCACTCATAAGAGTTTATGCCGAACATGTTTTTCAACGGAGTGGGGCTTTTTATAACAGTGTCTGTTAGATCAAAACTTGTTTTAGACGAGACGGTACCGAACCTGCAATTATTGAAAAGCAAAGCGCTAATGGCTATAACCAAACGGAATTTAAATTGATAAATCATTTTTATCTTTTTTACTGGTTGCACGATCATGAATAATGCCGCCTGAAGCGGTAAAAAAAGTATTAACAGCGCGAAAATATTTAATCATACATTGAAATCTGCCTGGGTATATACGCTACAGGTAAGCCATTATCGGATATGTGATTTTAAAGGTTGCTGTAAAGTTTAACGATTAAGTAATAGTATATGTTTCGAGCATGTTACCGGCTGGCAGATTTATTTTAATGAATTGCTTATCAGACGTAGATTTATAACACAGTAGGATATAAAAAAAGCCCAAAAATCTTTTGAGCTTTTTATCAGGCAATCCCATGTCTTCCTATTTTAACTTCACATAGGTTTCAATAATGATGCGATCTATCTTCAGGCTGTCTATTTTTTCAACGCCGCTTTGTACAAGCGTGTCTCCCTTAAATTGAACAGTAAATTTAAAATCCCTGTTTTCCCATTCGCGGGCATCGCAATATGCCAGGTGTTCAGCATAATCATTCCCAGCAAGCGTATAAGTACCGCTGCCCGAACTATAAACGGGTTTTGCTGTTTTGCCATGCATCTTATCATGAGTAAAAAAGGCAAAATTTGTTCCGTTAAAAATTTTAACCATTTCTTCATCCGCCGAAGGCGTGGTTGTTACGGTATCGCCCTTGGTAATGCTTTTGCTATTTATCAAATGCCAGGTACCAATTAAAGGCCGATCTGCTTTTGAATCAGCTTTGGTCTCCTTTTGCTTACATGATGATAGCACGGCTGCGCAGATTAATACGGTATAATAAAGCTTCATAATAATGGTTGGTTTGCACAATATTACTATTTTATGCCGAACAAAAAAAGCGGCCCACATTTATGCAAGCCGCTTAAAAAATTATTATTAAATTCTCTATTCGCCTCGCTTTAAACCAAATTTCTCAATCTTGCTGTACAAGTGACTGCGCTGAATATCAATATCATCAGCAGTTTTTGACACATTCCAATTGTTTTTTTCAAGCTTGAATTTAATGTATTCCCGTTCGGCAAAGTCTTTGTATTCCTGGAAGTTATTAAATTGATCAAAATCCGTTTGAGGGGCAGTATTGTTATCTGCCACAGCAGCAGCCGGTGCCGATGGATTGGCAAATGCCCGTACGTCGTTGTCGGTAATGGTTTTATCACTTAAAATTATCAAACGCTCAACCATGTTCCGCAACTCGCGGATGTTTCCAGTCCAAGGCAATGCTTTAAGAGCATCAAGGGCCGCGTCAGATATCTTTTTAACCGGCATGCCGTATTCATTACATATCTCGTCAAGAAAACTTTGTGTAAGCAATGCAATATCATCCTTCCTGTCAACCAACGGCGGTACGTGGATTAATATAACGCTGAGGCGATGGTAAAGGTCCATACGAAAGTTACCGGCCTCAATTTCTTTAAGCAAGTCTTTATTAGTCGCCGCTACAACACGTACATCAACATCAATTTCTTTTTCTCCACCCACGCGGGTTATTTTACTTTCCTGTAGGGCGCGCAATACTTTAGCCTGGGCAGATTGGCTCATGTCGCCTATTTCATCAAGGAAAAGCGTGCCACCGTTAGCCGATTCAAATTTACCTATCCGTTGTTTAATTGCCGATGTAAATGAGCCTTTTTCGTGCCCAAACAATTCGCTTTCAATTAATTCAGAGGGGATGGCGGCGCAGTTAACTTCAATAATGGGCGCATTTGAGCGGTGCGATTTTTCATGCAGCCAGCGGGCCACCAATTCTTTCCCGCTGCCGTTTGCACCGGTAACCAGTACACGGGCATCGGTAGGTGCAACACGGTCAATAGTTTCTTTTATTTTAAGAATGGCCTGTGAATTACCTAAAATAGGACGAACCTTAGATACTTTCCGTTTTAAAACTTTAGCTTCAACAACCAAACTTCCGCGATCGAGCGCGTTACGTACAGTAATAAGCAGGCGGTTTAAATCAGGTGGTTTTGATATAAAGTCAAACGCTCCTTTTTTACTGGCTTCAACGGCTGTTTCAACGGTGCCGTGGCCGCTTATCATGATAAAAGGCAAATCGGGTTTCAATGCCAAACCTTCGGTAAGCACTTCCATGCCATCCATCCGGTTCATTTTTATATCGCAAAGTACCAGGTCAAAATCTTTTTTTTCAATCAGTTGCAGGCCATCAACGCCGTTATCTACGTCCTCAACTTCATAATCTTCATATTCCAGAATTTCACGTAAGGTGCTGCGTATTGCCCGTTCGTCATCAATAATTAAAATTTTTGCCATGTTTTATATATGTAATAGGTAGTAATTGTTCTTTTGCTAATATATAGATTTGTATAGAAAAACAAACACTTTTTGCTTCTAACAAAAATAACCCCTTCCTGTTTGCAGGAAAGGGTTATATAATTCAGCAGCAAATCTGTAAGCCGGGTTCTGTATTGCCCGTAAAGGCAACTTCTATCATTAATCTGGCCCTGCCATTGCTGACAGGTTTAAACAACCTACCCATCTTAACGTCACCAACAAGTTGGTGAGCGGGAGCGAGCAGCCCCACTTTCAAGACCTATTTGGTTTTTCAACTCCTGAGGTTTACCGTCATCTCCGGTCGCCCGGAAAAGCCGTGAGCTCTTACCTCACGTTTTCACCCTTACCCCGGCTTTCACCGTGGCGGTATTTTCTCTGTGGCACTTTGCTGTCGCCGGCTGCCGGCGCCTTCCCGTTAGGAAGCAGGATGCTCTGTGTTGCCCGGACTTTCCTCCGCTAATAAATTAGCAGCGATAGAACGTTTTGCGGGGGTAAAGGTAAGGATTTTTCTGGTCTTGGCGGTAATTTGGATCGGGTTGCGGGGAACGGGGTTCGGGTATTTTCTGAAAAAGATTGGTGTAGTAGGTTAATTTATTCTATTGAAACCCGCAACTGGCAACCGGAACCCCGAACCTAATCACCTGCATTTTGCCATGTCGTCCTGAACCTGCTGCAAGTTTATGGTGCCTAATTTGTTGCCAAATGAGTTGGTAACATAGGTAAGAACCTTGGCAATTTCGATAGGAGCGAGGCTATCAGCCGGCATCTCGCTCTCAAAAGTTTTGTTATTGATGCTGATTTTTTCTTTCAGCCCATTTTTAAGAAAACATGCTRAAACGTTTTTATTTTTTTTTAGATAAGCAGAATCTGTAAGCGGTGGTATCAGCGCCTGCAGTCCCTCGCCTTTGTTGCCGTGGCAATTGGCGCAATGTGCCAGGTAAATGGCGCTTCCACCCGAATAATAGCGGTTAAATTCAATCTGCCCGTCGTTCTGGCATGAAAAAATCACCACTGCCAACAATAATAAAATACTACCTGTTACTTTGAATTTCATTTGGTAACGGCTTGTTCTGGTTCGGCCTTCAATATTTTTATATCGGCTATTAATTTATCAACCTCTTTGGGGTCGGTGCCTTCGTAGGTGCCACGAATGCGCTTTTGTTTATCTATCAGTATAAAAAAGCCATCGTGAATATACTGGCCGGCGGGATTTTTTTCCTGTACGGTTTGCAGGTAGCTTTTGGCAATAGTATACGTGCTGCCTTTATCGCCATGCAAAAGCCACCAGTTGTTACCGCTTAGCCCCATTTTATCGGCATAGCGTTTAAGTACGGGAACAGTATCATATTTAGGGTCGATGGTGTGCGATATGATCCGGAAATTATCGTCGGCCTTAAACTCTTTATACACATTAAGCATGTTGCGGTGCATTACCGGGCAAATAGAAGGGCATGTTGTAAAAAAGAAATCGGCTACATAAATTTTCCCCTCCAGGCTTTTCTGTGTAATGGTATCACCATACTGGTTCACAAATTTAAAATCGGGAATAGTGGCGTATGCTGTATCTACAACCGATTTGCCATCTACTGTGTTAGTAACAGGTTCGCGGTTGCCTAAAATAGGAAGTTTGCTTTGTTTATTGCTGCAGGCATTTAATACCGATAATAGGATAACGCCCAAAATTAACTTGCGCATTTATTTTTTATTTGGGGTGAGATATTTGTCAGATTCGGTTATCGCGTTGCTGATTTGAACATCAATAGCCGCGATTTTCTTTTTTTGATCACTTAGGTAATCAATAATTTCCTGGTGCGATTTGCCTTTGTTTTCCACATCAAACTTATGCATCCAATCGCTCATGGCACCGTCGGCATCATCAACCAGCTTAAGGCATACCTTTGCCGAATCGTTAATGTCGGGTACATTTTTAACCAGGCTATCCAGCAACATTTTGTTTTTCATCAAGTGCTCGTCATTAGCCATTACCTTGTCATGCACGGCAATCACGCTATCTAACAGCAATTTTTCCTGTTTTTTATTATCGGCACATCCCAGTAAAATGGTAAGGCTTAATACAATCCCGATATATTTTTTCATGGTTGCGTTTTGTATTGGCAAATATTGTAAATAAACCCATTAATGTTAGCTATTTAGTTGCCTTAAATAATAAACATAGTCAGTAATTGGTAAGGTTTCGGCACCGCTAAGTTTCAATTGCTGGCCGGCCTGCGCCCGGGTGTGCGTACCATGATTAATTACGTGAATAAGAATATCTGTTACCGAGGTTTGATTGCTGCCCAATACATTTTGGTAAATGATAACGCTGCTCAAATCTTCTTCGGTAATTCGGTCCAGGACGCCAAGCCACTCTTCATGATATTCGTTTACCAGGTGGGTACAATGCTCAATAGTATAATCCTTTGGCCATAACTCGGTGTTGGAGTAAGGCTCCACATCATTTACCCTATCCAGCCAACGGCGTTCGGCGGCAAGCAAATGCGACATCAGCTTTATAGGCCCCCTTGGATTGCCAGCTTCTGCAATGGCTTTTAATAAAGCATGGTTAGCGAAGTGGCTGTATTTGAACATTTTTATAAAATAGTTTTTCATGCAAACGAATTTATAAACACGAATGTCTCGAATTGAATCGAATTTCACGAATTGAATGGACACGAATGTTGCTAATTATAAAAACAGGGTTTATAATTTAAATGATGTTTCATATGCGATAACCGCCCTAATCAGTGAAATTCGCCTTAATTCGATTTAATTAGTTAAATTCGTGTGCATGCAATTCGTGTTTAACAATTTGATAATATAGTTGTTACAATAACAATATATCTGCACACTACCTTTAGTTAATAAAAAAACAAGGTCATGAAATTTATCAATGTGTTTTCAAGGCTCATCAGCGGTATAAAGGAATGGATGATGTTAAAAAGTATGAAATCATCCTTCATTCATTAATATTGAAACTTTATATCTCACTTTCGTAAATATTATTGCAATTTTGGACCCTCGTAGTCCATTTAATGAAATTCACTCCACAGCATACAGCTCTGAACAGAGAACTTTTTGGCCCCGATTTTAATTGGGGCGTATCTACTGCTGCTTTCCAGATTGAGGGCGCCCATGATGCCGATGGCAAGGGCCAATCTGTTTGGGATAATTTTACAGAAAAAAAAGGCAAGATATTAAATGACGATCACGCACGTGATGCCTGCGATTTTTATAACAGGTACGAAGAAGACATTGACCTGATAAAAAAGTTAAATATTCCAAATTTTCGTTTCTCCATATCCTGGACACGTTTGTTGCCCGATGGTACCGGCAGGGTTAACCAGGCAGGTGTTGATTATTATAACCGCGTTATTAATTATTGCCTTGAGCAGGGGATAGAGCCCTGGGTAACTATATACCACTGGGATTTGCCATTGGCGCTTGAGCAAAAAGGAGGGTGGGCCAATCGGGATGTAATTGCCTGGTTTTGCGAATTTACTACCCTATGCGCGCAAAGTTTTGGCGACCGTGTAAAATACTGGATGGTAATGAACGAGCCCGTTGTTTTCACCGGGGCTGGTTATTTTTTTGGTATTCATGCGCCAGGCCGTAGTGGCATCAGGAGTTTTACGTCGGTAGTACACCACGTTGTTTTAAGCATTGTTGCCGGGGCAAGAATATTGCGCAGCTTATTACCCCATGCGCAAATTGGTAATACATTTTCATGTTCGCTGGTAGAGCCATTGACGGATAAACCGCGCGATGTGGCCGCAGCAGTTAGGGTTGATGCCTTAATAAACCGCCTTTTTATCGAACCCTTATTAGGGCTCGGTTACCCGATTAAGGATTTGCCTGCTTTAAAGGGAATTCAAAAATATATGTTGCCGGGCGACGAGAATCATATGCAATTTGATTTTGATTTTATTGGCGTACAAAACTACACCCGTGAAATTGTTAAATATTCCTTTTTTACCCCTTATGTAGGCGCCCGCATTGTTAAGGCCGAAAATCGTAAGGTCGGCTTGACAGCAATGCGATGGGAAATTCATCCGCCAGCTATTTATCATATGATAAAAAAGTTTGCGGCCTACCCGCAAATAAAAAATATCATTATTACTGAAAATGGCTCGGCTTTTCCTGATGAGGTTACTGACGGCGAAGTGAACGACCCCAAGCGGCTACAATACTTACAGGATTATTTAGGCCAGGTTTTAAAGGCAAAAAATGAAGGCTGTAACGTTAATGGTTATTTTGTTTGGACGCTTACCGATAATTTTGAGTGGGCCGAAGGATACCATCCACGCTTTGGGCTTATACATGTAGATCATACCACACAAAAACGGATTATAAAAACATCCGGTAAATGGTTTGCAGAATTTTTAAAAAAGCCAATCAAACAAAAAGAGCTTACTTTGGAAGCGAGAAGTGGAATGTAGTACCATTTTCGGTATCACTTTCAAACCAAATACGCCCATTGTGCTTTTCGATGATTTGCTGACAAATGGATAGCCCCAACCCGAACGATTTTTCGCCCTCGGTTCCCGGACGTTTAGCATCTGTAAACATATTGAAAACCTGGCTTTTAAGCTTATCCGGGATTCCGATGCCATTGTCTTTTACCGAAATCTGTACTTCATTTTTAAATTCTTCTGCTTTAACCAATACAGTGGCACGGGCCGGACTGAATTTAATGGCATTGCTGATCAAATTACTTATAACACGCCATATTTTTTCGCGGTTTATAATTAGCTCAACCGGGTTAGCTAATAACAGGAGGCTGATGACCTGATTTTTTTCGGCGGCTTTAAAGCGAAGCAGTTCCACGCTGTTGGTGAGCAAGGAGTTAATCTCAACGGGTTCTGTGTTTAACTCCGCGTTTACGGTATTGGTAGCTTCCAATATCTCGTTTATCAGTTCTAATGAGTTAAATGAAGTTTCCTTTATCAAATTGAGCATTTCGCGCTGTTCATCGGTGTAATCATCTCCTTCCATAGCGGTGGTTAATGAAGCAATACCGCCAATAGGGTTGCGAAGGTCATGTGCTACCGTACGCAAAATTCTGTCTTTTTCTTGACCGTTTAATTTAAGCTCGTTCAGGGCCGATTCAAGATGAGTGTTTTGGTCGTTTATTTGATGGTTTAACCCGCCCAGGGTTTCAATGTTCTTTTTTGATTTTTGCCAGTTCAGAAATATAAGTGATATGATCATCACCAGCATTACAACAAAAACCACTGTTACATTAAGGTAAATGTTTTGCTGGTGGTTGTTTTTCTTAAGCCGGTCAAATTCATTATCCTTTTCCAGGCGTTTTATCTGTTCGGCAATGTCGGCCTCCTTTAGTAATTTGCTTTTTTGGTTAATGGAGTCTTTTAAAGCATCGTATTTTATAAAATATTTGAGGGCTTCATCCTGTTTGTTCTTTTTTGCAAAATACTCAGCCATCAGGTTATTCCAATCCGCCCTGGCATCTTGCTGACTTAAGTATTCAAACTGTTTTTTTATGACGTTTAAAATATCAATCAACGAGTCTGTTTGATTTAAAGTATTATAAACAGCAGCCAGCTTTAACTCGGTATATTGGGCATCCTGGTTATCATTGCCTTTTCGCAAATTAATTCCAATGCTCTTTTTTAACAATATTTTGGCTTGGCTATAATTTTTTAGGCTGATATAAACATTGGCCTCGTTGCCGTATACAACACCACGGGCTACGTCAAGCATTTCCTGCCGGTTGCGGTATAATACCTGGTGACTATCAATGTATTTTAGCGTTTTGTCATAAAAAAAAAGAGCGCTATCGGTCATATTTATCGAGCTGTAACTTAAGCCCGCATTGTCTGTTAGTTCCTGTACACGGTAAAAGCTGCCAAAATTATCTGAGCAGGCGTCACCTTCCCTGGCGCTGTTTTTAAAGTATGCAGCGGCTACCCGGTAATGCTCCTGGCGAAACATAATCATTCCCATCCGGTAACTATAATCGCTTAATACACATTCATCCAAGCCATTACTGCCAATTACTTTGCCACGATAGAAGTTTGCATAGGCCTCGTTATATCTATTCTGATCAAATAAAATATCACCTTTATAAAAATACGATTGCCCATATTCTGTAGTGTATTTTTGTCTTTTATCGGGTGTATCAAACAGGTTAAGCATGCTATCCACATATAACATAGCTTTGTTTTTATCAGGCTTGTTATAATAAAAATAATCATAGTGAAACCTATAATAGCTGTAAGTTTGAAGTAGATCGAGATTTTTTGAATGCTGATATGCTGAGTCGATATAATGCAATGCAAGTTTTTTTTGACCATTATCGCTCATGCGGTTTGCCGAGTCGAGCACCTTATTAAATGCTTTTGATGACAACAAGGTATTTGTTGATCTGTTGCAGGAGAAAAAAGCAATGGCGACGTAGATGAGAAAAAGATTCAACAGCAATATACTGTAAAACCGGTTTTGGATTATGCTTTTTGACTCAAACATTAAATTCAGTTACTCCAGGGACTGGGTTAGGTATATAAAATACTCGTTAAACTTAAATAAAATATTTCAGTGCAGCATTTTTACATTTAATTTATTGCTCATAAAATCAACTAATGCACATCGTGGTACTTTACAAAACGGTGTTTAATCCGGTTTCTTTATCCTCAAAGGGCAGGAAAACATAAAAAGTTGTGCCTTCGCCCACAGTGCTTTCCAACCAGATGCGGCCATGGTGTTTTTCGACAATTTGCTGGCAGATGGACAGGCCGAGCCCAAATGATTTTTCGCCGGCCGTGCCAACCCGTTTGGCATCAGTAAACATATTAAAAACCTGTTGTTTCAATTTGTCGGGAATGCCTATTCCGCTATCTTTTACTATAATTTTGACACCATCTTCGTAATTTTCAACGCCCACTGTAATAATACTGCCATCATGGCTGAATTTTATGGCATTGGTAACCAGGTTACTGATAACGCGCCATATTTTTTCGCGGCTTATGAACACCTGGGCCGGATTTGGAGGCAGGTTGAGGTTTATCGACTGGTGTTTATCGGCAGCCTTAAAACGCAATAACTCCACACTGCTGGCTGTTAGTGCATTAATATCAACCCATTCTTTCTTAAGCGGAGCGGTAGCCGAGTTGGCGGCTTCTAATATCTCATTAATAAGTTCAAGCGAGTTGTACGAAGTTTCTTTGATCAAATTGAGCATCTCCTGTTGATCGGGCGTATAATTATCCTCAATCATGGCTGCCGATAGTGCCGCAATGCCACCCAGCGGATTCCTGAGGTCATGGGCCACAGTTCTTAAGATGCGGTCTTTTTCCCGGCTACCAATATGAAGTTCATTTAGGGTATTCACCAGGTTTTTCTTTTGGTAATTTATCTGGTCGTTTAACACCTTGATAGCCAGTACGTCTCTTTTTGATTGTTTCATATTTCTGAAAATCAGGAATATGATTATTACGGCCATAATAGACAATAAAACTGCAAAATAAATAAACATCAGTTGCCGCTTGTTGTAATCTTTCAGGCTGTCAATCTCGCTTTGCTTGTCGTAATTAGCTTGCTGGGTTGTTACATCTGTGCGCTTCAGCGAATTGTCTAATTTTACCAATGAATCTTTTTGAGCCGAATACTTTTTTAAATAGAGCAGGGCGCCTGTGTTGTCATTTTTTTGCTGGCAGTATTTGCTCATCAGGTAATTCCAACTGGTTTCGGCATCGTTATTGGGCAGGCTATCCAGTTGAGCACGCAGGTTTTTGAGCAACAGGTACAAGTCATTTTGCCTGTTCAGTTTCAGGTACATCCGCGCCAGCTTAATTTCGGTTAATTGAGCGTCTTTATTATCATTCCCTTTTTTGAAATTTATGGCTATGCTGCTTTTGAGCATTTGCTCGGCCTGTGCATAATCGCCGGTCATTAAAGCCATATCTCCCTGGTTGCCATAAACTACGCCGCGGGCAGTCTCCAGCATCCCGGCCAGGTTGCTAAATCGTGCATTATTGCTATCAATATATTCAAGTGCTTTTTTGAAGTAAACAGATGCGCTATCTGTTTTTCCGGCGTTTTTATAACTTTCACCAATATTATCCAGCAGTTCCTGCCGCTGATAAAATGTCTTGAAACCGTTTTTAAGGGCCCGGCTTTGGTTAAAACTCAGTTTAAAATAGGCAGCCGCATCAAGATAGTGCGCTTGCTTAAAACTTACCATTCCCATCCGGTAAGTATATTCGGCCAGTATTTGGTTATTCAGCAACCTTTTGCCTATATAGTATCCCTGGTAAAAACATTTATAAGCATTACTGAATTGTGAAAGATCAAAATAGGCATCGCCGAGGGCGAAATTTGCCTCGGCATAGTTAACCTGGTATTGGTGTGGGGTAACACTTTGTTTAGCAATAGCCAGCATACTATCTGCATAAGCAAGGGCCTTTTTTCGGTTATGGGTAACTTTTCTTTCGTATACAAAATGAAAGCCATAAAACCGGAACTTATCATTTGTAAAAGGTTTTTTTATTTGTCTGAAAGCAGAATCGAGATACCGGGTGCTGGCAGGCTGGTGTTTTGTTAACTGTTGGTAGTTGTTAACGGTATCAAAAATACCCTTAAACTGACTGGAATAGTTGCCGTCATCTTTATTGTAACTACAAGCACCAAAAAACAAAGTAACAAAAAGCACAGCACGTACCCTTATGATGCTACGTGGATAATATTTGTTGTTAAAACTAATAGGTTTAATTGAAGACATTAACTATAAAGCAGAAACAAATATAGTGTTTGAAAAACACCAATTATATATTTAATGCTTAATAATTGCCTTGGTGTTTGCAAACCTATTTAAAGGCATCCTCGCCGGTAATATCCATTCCCGTTATCAGCAGGTGAATATCATGAGTCCCTTCATAGGTAATTACCGATTCAAGGTTCATCATATGCCTCATAATAGGGTATTCGCCGGTTATGCCCATACCACCGAGCATTTGCCGGGCCTCGCGGGCTATATTAATAGCGGTTTCTACACTGTTACGCTTGGCCATTGAAATTTGAGCGGCAGTGGCCCTGTTTTCGTTTTTAAGTACTCCTAAACGCCAAACCAGCAACTGGGCCTTAGTTATCTCGGTTATCATTTCGGCCAGTTTTTTTTGCTGCAGCTGGAAAGCTGCTATAGGTTTACCAAATTGAACACGCTGTTTAGCGTACCTTAAAGCGGTATCATAGCAATCCATAGCTGCACCAAGTGCGCCCCAGGCAATGCCGTAACGAGCCTGGTTAAGGCAGCCAAGCGGGCCTTTTAAGCCTATAACATTTGGTAGTAAGTTTTCCTTAGGTACTTTAACATTATCAAAAACCAATTCGCCGGTGGCCGAGGCTCTTAACGACCATTTGTTGTGCGTTGTAGGAGTAGTAAAGCCCTCCATACCGCGCTCAACTATCAATCCGCGTACTTTTTTATCCTCGTCGCGCGCCCATACCACGGCAATATCAGCAAATGGAGCATTGGAGATCCACATTTTGGCGCCGTTTAGGATATAGTGATCGCCGGCGTCTTTAATATTAGTGGTCATCCCGCCAGGATTTGATCCGTGATCTGGTTCGGTGAGTCCAAAACAGCCCATGATTTCGCCGGATGCTAAGCGGGGCAGGTATTTTTTACGTTGTTCTTCAGACCCATAAGCATAAATAGGGTACATTACCAATGAGCCTTGCACAGATGATGCCGACCGGATGCCCGAATCGCCGCGCTCAATTTCCTGCATAATGATGCCGTAGGCCATATAGTCTAAACCTGCGCCACCGTATTCAACCGGTATTGTTGGGCCAAATGCGCCAATTTCGGCAAGGCCTTTTACCAGCTGCATCGGGAACTCGGCCTTTTGGGCATAGTCTTCAATTATCGGGCTTAATTCCTTTTTTACCCAATCACGTACCGACGAGCGGATAAGTTTATGTTCTTCGGTAAGCAATTCGTCTAATTGATAATAATCGGGCGATTCGTACAGATCTGTTTTGGCCATAATGTTATACTTGGTGGGCAAATATATGGCATTTAAAGTGGACAAAACAAAGCCAAAATCGCTGTTTTTGGATACCGGAAGCCACTTTATGCCAAAAACTATGTTTAGATTGTTTAAACATGGTTTTTGACGGATTTTATTTTTTTAAAAAAATAAAATCCCAAAACATCTATGTGTTTTGGATGGCCTATTTAACAAAGAACATGTTAAATAGAATGGCAATAATGTGTAAGTAAACGCCAATTGACTCCATTTTTAGCCAATGAATTTTAACTTTTAAACATTTTTTTCGACAAATAAATCAATTTATAAACCAACAAAATCTGCTACTTTTGAACTATGACTACTATTGCCCTGCAGGGTGCAGAATTTTTTGCATACCATGGATTTTATCCCGAAGAACAAAAAATAGGCTGCCGTTTCCTGGTAGATATCACAGTTGATTTTATCCCCCAGACTGAACCAGCCGACGACGAGCTTAAACACACCGTTGATTACGAAAAGGTATATTATATGGCTTGCGAGGAGATGAAACATTCCCGCAAACTGATAGAAACCGTGGCGCAAGCTATTTTAGACAGAATCAAAAGGAAATACCCTTACGTGGAAAGCATCCGGGTAGAAATAAAAAAATTAAATCCACCGTTGTTGGGTAAGGTTGCCCACTCGGCTGTTACAGTTAACTATAACAAGCAGTAAAATGGAATACAATAAAATAACACCGTTGGTATTAGATGCCATCATGGCTATTGTTGGCGCGGGCAATGTTATCAATCAGCATGACGAGCTTGAAAAATATAGTCATGACGAAACTGAAGACCTGGTTTATTACCCGGAAGTTGTTGCCCGGCCACAAACCCCTGAAGAAGTTTCAGCTTTGATGAAACTTTGCAGCGAAAGCATGATCCCCGTTACGCCCCGGGGAGCGGGCACGGGTTTAAGCGGCGGTGCCCTGGCCATTAAAGGCGGTTTGCTGATAGCGATGGAACGCTTTAACAAAGTACTGGAGATTGATGAGGCTAATTTACAGGCAACGGTTGAGCCAGGCGTTATTACCGAAGAGTTTATGAACCGGGCCGCTGTCAAAGGCCTGCTTTATCCGGTTGACCCGGCAAGTAAAGGAAGTTGCTTTATAGGGGGCAACGTATCCCATGGCTCGGGTGGGCCAAGGGTGGTTAAATATGGTACCATCCGCGAATATGTATTGAACCTGCAGGTGGTTTTACCATCGGGAGAAATTATATGGACAGGCGCAAATACACTTAAGTACGCATCGGGGTATAATTTAACCCAGTTGTTCATTGGGTCGGAAGGTACGCTGGGTATTATTACCAAGATTGTAGTGAAGCTAATTCCATTGCCCACGCTGGACGCTTTGATGTTGGCCTCATTTGCTACCAATGAAGCCGCCTGCGCGGCTGTTTCTGCCATATTTCGTGCCGGTATTGTACCATCGGCATTGGAGTTTATGGAACGGAGAGGAGTGGAGTGGGTGAAAGAACACGATGATATTGCCTTTGATTTACAAGATGATATCCAGGCCTTTTTACTGATTGAAGTAGATGGTAATAACCAGGACGTGATTTTTGCCGACTGCGAAAAAATTAACGCGGTGTTAGAATCGTACGATTGCAAAGATGTGCTCTTTGCCGATTCATCAGCACAAAAAGAAGAGCTTTGGCGGCTGCGCCGCACTATGGCTGTATCGGTAAAGTCAAACTCCATTTATAAAGAAGAAGATACCGTAGTGCCCCGCGCCGAATTGCCCCGACTGATTAAAGGAATAAAAGAAATAGGTACTAAATATGGCTTTGAATCAGTTTGTTATGGCCACGCGGGCGATGGAAACCTTCACGTAAATATTATTAAAGCCAACATGAGCGATGAGGACTGGAACAGCAAACTCAAATTCGGCATCAAGGAGATTTTTGAACTTACAGTAGGGTTGGGCGGCACGTTATCCGGTGAGCATGGCATTGGCTTGGTGCAAAAGGATTTTATGCCGATAAAATATTCTGACGTGCATTTTGCCCTTTGGCGAGGCATCAAGAGTGTATTTGACCCGAAAGGGATTCTAAATCCGGGGAAGATATTTTAATTTGAGAATTTGAAGATTTGAAAATGGATTAACGCCTGATTGTATCATCTTTAAATTCTCAAATTAATTCTTTTTCGATTCTGTCATTTTCAAATCTTCAAATTCTCAAATTTTCAAATCGATTCTTAATTCGTATTCAATATCAATCTCGGCTCATCATAAGCAATCATGCTCCTGCGTTCATCCGGCGGGATGGATACCGATTTGTTGGCTGCGTAGTCATAGCTGATACAAACGGTTTTACCCGTTGTCACAATTTCTTCGCCCTGCGGGGTTACTTTTACCAAAACGTGCATTACATCAAAGCTACTGTTGCCTATGCGAATGGTGCGCACGTAGCAGGCTATCTTATCCTGAACGGTGATCTGCTTTAGGTAATTAATTTCTGAGCGACCTATGATAATGCCGGCATTATTCCAATCCCAGCCAATGGCGTCTTTCCAATAGTTGGTGCGCGCTATCTCAAAGTAGGTTAAATATATGGCGTTGTTAACGTGTCCTAATGAATCAATATCCGAAAATCGGATAGGTATGTCAGTTTTGAATTTGTAATCGGTGAGTTTTTCAGGCATTTGTGTCATTTTGTCGGTAAAAAATCTTTAATAGTGACAAAACGTCATTTTAATTATTGATTTTCCCTGTTGGTATAACAGTTGATTAATACTTCACGAAGTTAACAAAAACAAAAACTTATAAATATACATATCATGACTTTAGTAAAATTTAACAACGGATTAAAAAACAACGCAAGAGGCCCATTCTTTAACGATGTATTCGATTCAATTTTAAATGATTCGTTCCTTGGCGACAAATTGGTAGCCCGTATACCTGCTGTAAACATTAGCGAAACTGAAAATGAATTCCACGTTGAATTGGCTGCACCCGGCTTGAAGAAAGAAGATTTGAAGATCGGTTTAGATAAAAACGTATTAACTGTTTCGTCTGAAAAGAAAACTGAAAACGTTGAAGAAGGCAAAAAATTCAGCAAACGCGAATATAGCTACAACTCATTCAGCAGGTCATTCACCTTGCCCGAAAGTGCCGATCATTCAAAAATCGAAGCAGACTATACCGATGGTATCCTGACTTTGACCATTACCAAAAAAGAAGAAGCTAAGTTTCAATCAAGAGAAATAGCTGTAAAATAAATTAAAGACTGTTTTCATAAAGTAGTTAGTTTGGTTTGAAGGCCGTTCCCGCGAGGGGCGGTCTTTTTTTACTTTTTGAGCCACTTGCATTTGCGCTGGTTTTAATATTTTATTGTATTTTACGCTGTGTGATAGTCGCAGATTTACCAAAAGCGTGTGCCTGCAAACCCGCGATCAGAAAAAGACATCTCACCTTGTACACAATAATTTTTTTAATATGATCAAAAAACTACTTACCATTCTTTTAATTTCTGTCGCTTATTTATCCCATGCCCAAAACAAAATTGTGGTTTTCCAATCTGATTTTGGTGTAAAAGATGGCGCTGTCTCGGCCATGAAGGGTGTTGCAACCGGCGTTTCTGCCGATTTAAAACTTTATGACCTCACACATGAAATTCCAGCCTATAATATATGGGAAGCATCATATCGCCTCTATCAAACCGTAAATTACTGGCCTGCAGGTACGGTATTTGTTTCGGTAGTTGATCCCGGGGTGGGCACCGCTCGCAAGTCTGTTGTGCTGAAAACCAAAACAGGCCAGTATATTGTTACGCCGGATAATGGCACCTTGACGCTGATAGCTGAATCCCTGGGAATAGCCGAGATCAGGCAAATTGATGAGGCCCGCAACCGCCGTAAAGGATCCGAAAAATCATACACCTTTCATGGTCGCGATGTATATGCCTACACAGCCGCACGTTTGGCTGCGGGCGTTATCACTTATGAACAAGTTGGCCCTGAACTGCCTAAACAAGTGGTGAAAATTCCTTACCAAAAAGCAATATTGGAAGGCGGAACCCTAAAAGGCACTATTGATATTCTTGATATTCAATATGGCAACCTGTGGACAAACATTGGCGACGACCTGGTAAAACAACTGAATGTTAAGGTAGGAGACACCCTGCACCTTGTAATTTACCAAGATGGCGAAAAGAAATTTGAGGGCGATGCTCCCTATAGCGATACGTTTGGCGAAGTGGCTAAAGGCAAGCCTTTGGCGTACATGAATAGTTTAATGCAATTGTCTTTTGCCTTAAACCAGGGCAGTTTTGCAGATGCTTATAAAATAGGCAGCGGAAGCAACTGGAGTGTGGTGGTGAGCAGGAAGTAGTAGTGAGTTGTCAGTTTTGAGTAGAGGGTGTTGAGTGACGTGTAGGACTCTCGGGTAGTTTTTTAATAAACACAAATGTTGCAGCGAAAGATGCGCCATTTGTGTTTATTTCCATTGACCAATGACCACTATGCCATCTCCCGGCTTCGCTTCATTTCTTCGGCCATTTTTATTCCCTGTTTCCTGACTTGTTCTGTGCGCACGTAGCGTTTATCGGCGCCTAAATTGGGCTTGGTAATAAAATCATAAAACATTCGGGTCCAGGAGTGGGTCGAATCCAGGTGCTGGTAAAACTCTTTGGTAATTTTATAATACTTAGGCAAAAAACGGCCCGGTATATTCATAATATCGTGGTGTTCATTATGGTAGCCTACGTTAAAGCAAACCCAGTTGAGCCAGCCATAGTATGAGTTGGTTTCCTGTCCTTCTTCAAATATAAAATGCTCGTGAATAAAATGCCCGGCTGCCGGGTGCAGGCTAAATCCCCACAAGGTGGATAGGAAGAGGTATATTATAGCAATTTTCCCTAAAAACACAAAAATCAACACATCAGTAATAATCAACGTAATAATGTTGGCCCATTCCCATTTGGTTGGTTTGGTATCAAATCCCCTTACCAAAAACAGGAAAAATATGTAAAAAAACAGCCAGATAAATTTTCGGAAACCTGATTTGCCCACCACTTTCACCTCCCAATGGCTCGGGAAATCGTTATCAACATCTTCGATACCCAGGTGGGAGTGATGCTTCATATGGTGTGTACGGAAGGCGATTGCCCCCGGCACTAAAACCGGTATATTGGCAAATATGGCCAGTGCCTTATTTTGCGCAGGCGTTTTCAGCATCAGGTTATGCGCCATTTCGTGCACCGCCATGGCCGACCAATGGTTCATGGTACCGCCTACCAGGTATGACAGCAGGATAATTTGCCACCAATAAGTTCCAAACGAAGGGAACCAGACACTTACACCCCACGCAAAGCTAATTTGCCCTGCCACAATGAAAAAAGTAAGCACTGCCGCCCAGGGATCGTAGCCCATTAATTGTTTTACCTCGGGGTGTTTCTTTAATACTTCTATCCGGCGCAAAAAATGTATATCCGGCGTTTCAATTGGCTCAAAAGGAGTATCGGTTTTCATGTTGATGTGTTTTAGGATTCTGCTAAATAACATAATTCACCTTATATTATTCCCGGTAGTTGTACGGAATTTAACTGCGTAGAAATACTTAATTATTAATAAATACACCACGGTAAATCCACAATATACACTGAGGTAATATATAGGGTAGCTTAACTTAACAATACTTATCCCGGCAATTTCCCGTTCTAACTGGCAGTTAAGGATAATGCGCATGCTAAACAAATTGTCATTTAATTCCTTTTTTTAATAATGCTGTATGGGCGCTAAAGCCATATGGCAAATAATTTTTTATGTTTACCGAAAAATCAAAACCAACTATGAAGTTTTTAAAAGCCCCTTTATTTTTATCGCTTATTGCTTTAGTGGCCATTACTTTTCCGGCTTGTAAAGCCAAGAAATTAGCCGAAAAACCAGCTCCTGTTGAAACTGAAAAAATGTACGCGCCGGCACCGAAACCAACGCCGCCGCCTGCTGCTGCTCCTGCGCCCACACCGCCGCCAGCACCTGCAAAACCAAATTATAATTTTACTAATATCCAATTTGAATTTAATTCGGCGGTGTTAAAAACAGCGTCGTACCAGGCGCTTGACCAGGCCGTTATCGAGTTGAAAAAAGACCCATCTGTAAAGTTTGTTTTAAACGGAAACTCATCTGCAGAGGGTACCGACGAACGTAATATGGAATTATCAATCCAACGCGCCAACTCGGTTAAAACTTACCTGGTAAATAGCGGCATCAGTGCAGATAATCTTGCGGTTAAAGGGTATGGCGAAAGCAAGCCTATTGCCAATAATACAACCGAAGAAGGACGGGTTCTGAACCGCAGGGTTGAGATTAAACTTGTGCAATAGTTATAAGTTTTGAGTTCTGAGTGTTGAGTTTTCGTCATAGTTTAAAGTTCCACGTCCCGGGTTTTATATTCTCTTCTAACTTCAGGCTTAGGGTGTAGAACTTCGAAGTTCAAACTCAAGACTCATAAATTAAAACACAAGACTTAACATACACAACGGGCAACCATTACGCGCCCTGTGCCGTAATGATGAAGTACTAAAAGACTTTGTCATTACGGCATTTTGAAACACATTTTTAAGGGAATACTCACGCTGCTTAGCGTAACCGAAAAAAACAGGTTGTACAGGCTCATCCTGCTCGATCTGTTTATCAGCGTGCTTGATATTGCCTTTTTAGGTGCATTGCTTATCATCATAGGGCTTTATACCTCGGGCACTCCAGTTCAACATCATTTATTGCGGCTTAGCTGGCTTAAACAGCAATCTATACTGCCAATCGGTTTATTTATGTTGCTGTATTGCGGCAAAAATTGGCTGGGTTACCTGATTACGCGGTTTCAGCATCATTTTTTTTACGGGGTAGCATCGCGATTGTCAAAAAGGAATATCCTGCATTACCTGAAAGATGAGTATATCAAATTTGTTAATGTCGATTCATCGGTACACATCCGCCAGGTAAGCCAGCAACCTATCGAGTTTAGTCATTACATCCTCAATAATGTTCAGCAAATTATATCCCAAAGCCTGCTTATTTTATTTACCATCGGTGCCATATTGATCTATCAACCATTGCTGTTTTTTTTATTACTGCTGGTGCTGTTACCGCCTATAATTACCCTGGCCTATTTTATCAAACGGAAATCTAAACAGGTGCGCGAACAAACAAAAATTGCGAGCGAGAAAAGTATCCAGTATTTACAGGAATCGTTAGCCGGGTTTATAGAAAGTAACATTTACAACAAACACACATTCCTGGCCGATAGGTACGTGAGTTACCAGCAACGGCTTAATAACAATATCGCAACGCAGCAAACGCTACAGGGGCTACCAGCAAGATTGGTAGAGATTTTTGCCATTTTTGGTTTTTTTATCCTGGTGCTGATAAACAAATGGGCTGTACGTGGCGCAGTGGTTGATGTGCTTACCATTGGCGTTTTTATTACAGCTGCCTACAAAATTATCCCCGGTATTATTAAAATCCTGAACAGTATGGGGCAAATAAAAACCTACGAATTTACCCTGAATGATTTGCTCGCTGTAAAAGAACCCGACACGTTGCCAAAGGCGGGTATGCTTAATATTGCTGAACCCATCAATTCTATCCGTTTTCACAATGTTTATTTTAGTTACGCAGATCAGCCTGTAGTATCGGGCATTAGTTTCGATGTTTGCGCAGGCGATTTTGTTGGTTTATCGGCAGCGTCTGGCAGTGGCAAAACAACCATCATTAATTTATTGCTTGGTTTTTTAACGCCTCAATCGGGCTATATCTACATAGATGGTAAACAAGCGAATACCCAAAAAAGACAGCAATACTGGAATAAAATAGCTTATGTAAAACAGCAAAACTACTTTATTCACGATACCATCCTTAAAAACATTACCCTTGCTGATGGTAAGGAATACGATACGGCAAAACTGGATGAAGCCATATCCTTTTGCGGACTTGCCCCCTTGTTATCCGGCTACCCAGAAGGCATAAATAAAATAGTGCGCGAAAACGGCAAGAACCTGAGCGGTGGGCAAAGGCAACGCATAGCCCTGGCAAGAGCATTGTACCACGACTTTGATGTGCTGATCATGGACGAGCCGTTTGGCGAAATGGATCAGCAGGCCGAAGAGGCTATCCTTATCCAACTAAAGCAATTAACAGCCCAGGGTAAGATCATATTTTTTATAACACACAACATTGCAAGCCTGAACCATTGCAACAAAATAATCCCCTTAATAAATGAATAAACCTGAAGCATTGGTCATATTAACTCCGGGCTTCCCCGCAAACGGTAACGATACCACATGTTTACCGCCGATGCAGGTTTTTGTAAAAGCTTTAAAACAACACAATCCGCTGTTACATATCATCGTGATTAGCTTTCAATACCCTTTTAAGGCTTCACGGTATTACTGGCATGGGGTTGAGGTTATTGCGATTGCAGGTAAGGGTAAGGGGCAGCTTTTCAGGCTGATAACCTGGTGGCGGGTATGGCAAACCTTAAAAGAGCTGAATGCCGGGTACAAACTTTTGGGCTTATTAAGCTTTTGGATGGGGGAGTGCGCGTTTATTGGCAACCGCTTTGCAAAAAAACACGGCCTGTTACATTATCCCTGGCTGCTTGGGCAGGATGCAAAAGGAGGTAATGAGTACGTGAACAGGATAAAGCCCCATGGCGGTTCGGTGATAGCGATATCGGATTTTTTGGCAACGGAATTCAGGATAAACTATGGTATCAAACCGGCGCATGTTATCCCTACAGGTATAGATGTTACGCTTTTTGGTGCCCGCGTTGCTGATCGGGATATCGACATTATGGGTGCAGGTTCGCTCATCCCGCTTAAGCAATATGGCCTTTTTGTAAATATTATCAAAAGCCTGGTTGCTGAATTTCCGGGATTAAAAACGGTAATATGTGGCAAGGGCCCGGAAATGGAAAAGTTGAGAAAACAGATAAACAGGCTTGGGCTGGAAAATAACATCGAATTAAAAGGTGAATTACCACACCCGGAGGTGTTGGCGATGATGCAGCGTTCAAAAATATTTTTGCATACATCGGCTTATGAGGGTTATAGTACTGTTTTAATCGAGGCCTTATATGCAGGCTGCCAGGTGGTGAGCCTGGTTAACGGAATGAATATAAGGCCCACACAGCATCACGTTCCCGGCAACGCCGAAGACCTGCCGGTTATTATCAAAGCAATGTTGAATGATAAGCAGCTGGAACATGAGCCCGTGCTGATATACACTACCGAAGAGATAGCGGCCCGCGTTACCACCTTATTTGTGAATTAATTGATGGCAAATATCAACCAGGTCATCGGCTATGGTTTTAAAACTTAGTTTTTTGTTAAAATGCTTTAAAACAGCTGCCGAAAGCTTTTGCCAGTCTGCGCCCTCAAGCGCTTTAAGGGTTTGACCCAAAGCATTGGCATCACCTGCGGGATATAAAAAACCATGCTGACCGTTGACTGTGATTTTTTGATAAGATGGGATGGTGGTAACAATGGGAATGCAACCGCAGGCCATGGCTTCTAACAAAGCATAACCGCTGCCTTCTTTATGGCTGCCCGATATATAAAAATCTGCCGCGCTAAACCAATAAGGCAAATCGTTATTTGCAACTTCGCCTACTAAAATAACGGCATCCCGTAGTTGGGCGGAAGACGTTATCAGCTCTTCTATGTCATTTAAAAGTGCTTCACTTTGGTAAATCATGTACAATTTTGCACCCGGGTTTGCCGGCAGGTAATCCCGGAAACCTTTTAAAACTGTTAAAGGGTCTTTATTTGTATTTAGGTGGCCCACCCAGATAAAGTTTGCATCGCCGGTAACCTTGGTATACTTTTTAGCAAGCTCTTTATCAATGGGTTTAAAGGCTGTAGAAGCTTCTAATAACTCAAATATTCGGGCACCAGACCTAATAATGCCTTTTTGTTTCCAGGCATCCGCATTGCCGGCCGAAGTAAAAAGGAATGCATCCGTCATCGTGCACGCCACCTTTTGCAGCCGGCCTTTTAAGCTACCTGAAGGTAGTTCGCCATGATGCTGTATGACCAGCTTAAACCTGTTGCCGCAAAGCAATCTTAAAAACATTACCTGTAACGGGAATACCAGGCCTTGTACCATCACGATATCTGGCTTCAATTTTTTTATAAAGCGATGCGTTTTTATGGTTATCGACCAGAATCTGTTGTTGCCTTTAAAAAAATAATAAGGTACTCCATTCATCACCACATGTTGCTCAAAAGCGGCGTGCTTTACAAAAGTAAAATCAAGCTTATTTTTAAGGTAGGGAGCAAAGGCCAGCGCCGGGGCATGTTTTTCTGTTACGTCCTGCGGCCGGGTATAGTTTAAATGTGAATAGTAAACAAGGTCAACAAGTTTTATCAATTTTAGATAATTTGATGTTGTATAAAGGTAACAGGGAAAACAACACCCGGCAAGTACGATTGAATGGAGACCATTAACTTCCCGATATTTCCTTCAACATATTTATAGGCACCATCCAGCTTTATCAAACTAAAGGATTTCCCCTTTAATCCGCCTGCTAATACAATAAACAGGTCCTGGTCAAACAGCCGGATGTTTCCCCTGTGAATCACCATTTGGATATCGGCCAGGCGGGTAGCAAAAAAAGCTTCGTGATCACCTTTAGTACTACTGGCTTTCGTGATCACCAGGTCGGCATATTTGCCGGCAATAACTTCGCCTGTATTCATATTCCAGGCTTTTGCGGCAGTTTTGTTGAGTGATTGGTACAGTTCCTGGTCGCTAAGCATGCCGGTATTACGTGCCATGCAGATGTGGTCCCATATATTCCAACTGCCGGTAAGGGTAGAGTCGGTTCCAAAAAGAATATCAGCGAACGGCTTTAGCTTATGGATATCGGCTGTTTTGTTTAATAAGTAAAAGTTCGACTCGGGGCACCATACTAAAGCCTTAAAATAGGGCGCCTGTTGTGTGCTCATGGCTACCGCGTGTATACCAACCAGGGGGCGGCAAAATTTATTCCAGCTAATCAGTTCATCTATTTCGCGGGAGGCCAGTTCATCTGATCCTTCACCTGTATGGATAACGACGGGTAACTTTCGTTTTAATGGATTGTTGAGCTTTAATTTCCAGAGCTTTTCAAACGATGCGGAATGCAGGTCTTGTGTTTCCTCAAAAATATTCAACAGGGCATTGTCAATGCTCAACCGCTCCCCGTGGTTTACCACGGTTGTAACGCCGCACAACAAGTTTTTGTATATCCCCCAAAGTATCCGCAGGTGACGGGGCACCTTAAGCACAGCAGCAATTTCTTTTTTAAACTCCCAGTGAATATTTGCCCCCCACTCGGTATAATTATTATAAATCCGGCTGCCCAGCTGCGGGAAAAGGTTAAAATCAAGGTGATCGTGCGAATTGACAATGCCGGGGAAAATGATGGAGTTTTCAAAATAAAGCGATAACTGCTCATCGGCGTTTAAGGCTGTTAAACTTACGGTATCAATCTTTTCGCCTTCAATTTTAATATCAAACGTTTGCCCGCTGTCGGCCGTTACCACATTCCCCAGTATCATTTTTCTTTTTTTAAATGAATACCATAAATAACAGGGAAGCCCAGGTATTTTTCGTAAACATGTAGCGCGTTGGCATCTGCGTAAAACGGCTTCATGGTTTCGTCAATTTTTATTTCCTGCTGGGTCATGAGCTTGAAACCATTGCTTATAAGCGCTTCCTTAATGGTAAATATCGGGTGTACATAGTTACGCACTGCCATTAATGTATTACTGTGTTTAAAGGTACGCTTACCGCCAGATGCCAGCGTATGCGGATGAAAATCGGTGATAATGATCTCGCCTCCGGATTTAAGCAAACGGCTCCATGCATGCAGTGCCTCGTCTATATCTTCAATATGGGCAACGGTTAGTGTTGAAACTATGATATCAAAAGAGCCGTCGGCAACATCCAAAAACAAGTTATCTGTAATTTTGCGTGTATGCGCGTCGGGATATTTATTCTTCAGTTTCTTTAACATTCCGGCAGATACATCAAAGCCTGTTAGCGCAGCCGGTTTTTTATTAAATATAATGGGCCATTGCCTGCCGGTACCGCAGCCTATATCGGCTATTAGTTTATCGTTCAGATCCAGACCTTCCAACAAACCTTTAAAAAGTATTCCGTCAAGGTGCAGCATGAGGTTACCAGGCTGCATATCGTAGTCAGAAGCCCACAGGTCGTAAGCCTCTACTACACCTTTTTCGGTTACGGGGGTGGTTATTTTGCTTTTTATATAGTTTTTAACGGTTGCCAGCATTGTGCGCGTTTTTATAACAATAACGGCCTGGAAGTCTTTAAGGTTGCCCCGCGCTTTTTATTTTGTCGCAGGCAACCTCCACTGTTTTACTGCCGTAATGTATTATGAATAGTTTAATGTTGATCTGGGTTGGCGACGGCGGAATAACATCCGCCGCCGCCATTAATTGCCAATAACACATGAATAAGATTTTACTGTATAACCCTAAAAGCGCTTTTTATAAGCACCGCATTCCTAATTCTATTTTAAATATTGCCGCATCGGTTGAGGGCAAGTATGATTGGGTAATTGTTGATGGTAATTGCGAAACAGATCCGCTAAGTAAAATAGAAAGTTATTTAAAAACAGGCGAGTTTGGTTACCTGGGATTTACCGTAATGCCTGGCCCGCAATTAAGGCAAGCTATTCCGTTATCAAAAATCATTAAAGAACGGTATCCCTATACCACCATGATTTGGGGAGGATATTTTCCGTCGAGCCAGCCCAAAGCTGTACTGAATTCGGGCTTTGTTGATTTTATCATTAACGGCCCCGGCGACAAAGCATTTCCCCGCCTTATTGACGCTTTGGAGAACCATGAACCTTACGAGTTTATTAAAAATCTGATTTATAAGGCCGACGGCAAAATTACCAAGACCATTAAAGAAGACTTGCTTGACCAGGATTCGCTGCCGCCATTACCCTACGATAAACTGGGTACTTTTTACCCGATAGAAAAATATTTGGGTAAAACTTACCTGGGGCAACGTACGATGGCCTATCACTCCAGCATTGGTTGTCCGTTCACTTGCTCGTTTTGTGCTGTGGTGCCTATATATGAAGCACGGTGGAAAGCTAAATCGGCCAAACAGGTTTACAAAGATGTTAAATATATTAAGGACAAATGGGGAGCGGATGCTATTGAATTTCATGATAATAACTTTTTTGTATCAGAGAAGCGCACTGTTGAATTTGCCAAATTAATAGAGCCCGAAAATATGTCGTGGTGGGGGATGGCGCGTATTGATACCATGGATAAATTCAGCGATGCCTCGTTAGAGCAAATACGTCGTGGTGGTTGCAAAATTATATTTTTTGGTGCCGAAAGCGGAAGTAACGAGGTATTGGAGCAACTGGATAAAGGAGGCACACAAACCGGCGACCAGATTATCCGGTTTGCGGAGCGATTGAAGAAATTTGACATTATTCCTGAATATTCCTTTGTATTAGGAACACCGGCAGCAACGCCAGAAAAGGTACAGGCGGGAATAGATTTTGAAATTGATTTTATCAAGAAGGTTAAAGCCGTTAATCCACGTACCGAGATTGTTTTATATACCTACACGCCCGTGCCCACCGAAGGATCAGAATTGTATAAGCAGGTTTTAGACCAGGGCTTTCAATACCCTCAAACCCTGGAAGACTGGATGAGCCCCGCCTGGGAAAGTTTCGACCTGCGCAAAAACCCGCTTACCCCGTGGTTAAAACCCGAGATGGTTGATAAGATACGCAATTTTGAAACTGTGCTAAACGGCGTGTACCCAACCGTGACTGATATCAGGTTAAATGACTTAAAGCGGAAGTCGATTAAATTCATTTCCAACTTACGGTACAAAGCCAACCTGTATAAATACCCTTACGAAATAAAATTACTACAGCGGTTTTGGAAATACCGCCAACCTGAAATATCCGGATTTTAAATGGTTAATGATTTGTCGAACTTTAACTTAAACGATATTGCCCCTAATGTAGCCACAATTGCTCCTGAAGCGTTTGAGGCCATGTATGTTGCCGTGCGCGATAAAGAGGGCAGGCTGTATACAAACAAACAAGTGGCACGCCTGCCTGAAATTGATTCCGGCCACCGATATCATAAGGAGTGGAAAATGAGAAAGCATTCTGCTGAACAGCTAATCGCTTTCTTGAAAAACCAACGCCGCCCATTGGATATCCTGGAGGTTGGCTGCGGCAACGGCTGGCTTTCGGCCAAACTTGCGGGTATCCCTAAAGCTAAAGTAATTGGCATTGATCCTAACGGTGTAGAAATTGAGCAGGCAAACAGGGTGTTCAAAAAAAAGAACCTTAAATTTATCCATGCCCCATTTACCAGCACTTCGTTTGGCGGGGGAACGCAATTTGATGTCATCATTTTTGCGGCGTCTATCCAATACTTCCCCTGCATTAAGGACGTTATGGCCGATGCATTCAGTTTGCTTACTTCCGCGGGGCGCGTCCATGTACTCGACACCCATTTTTATCATTCCGGTGAGGTTGAAATTGCAGCCGAAAGGAGCAAGGATTATTTTACGTCAATAGGCTTTCCGGAAATGGCGCAGTACTATTTTCATCATCCACTAAAACAGGTGATGAATTATAAGCACAAGGTGATGTTTAATCCCACGTCGTTTTTAAATAAGATCATCAAAAGAAACATTTTTTACTGGATAAGAATTAAACCCTGACCAATGACCGGGCAAAACGTATTGCACACTTTTAAGCGCTACCGTACCCTGCAAACGCACAGGGTAACAGCGTTGCCTATTGTAATATTAATGCCCCACAGCGCCTGTAACTGCCGTTGCGTAATGTGTGATATCTGGAAGGATAATAAAAACCTGAAACAACTGACCGAAGCTGATATCACAGGATTACTGGCATCACTGAAATCATTGGGCACAACCCAGGTGCTGATGTCTGGAGGCGAGGCTTTGCTGAACGCCAACTTTTTTACATTGTGCCGAATCTTGAAAGATGCAGGTATCAGCGTGGTGTTATTGACTACCGGTTTATCTATAAAAAATAATGCCGGCGATATCCTGAAATACGTTAGCGAGGTAATTGTCTCTATTGACGGCGACGAGCCGCTGCATGATGCCATCCGCAACATTCCCAACGCTTTTAAAAAGCTGAAAGAAGGAGTGGAGTACATCAAAAAACTCAACCCTGCTTACCGGATAACCGGGCGGACCGTGATACACAGGTTAAACTACCGCAACTGGGCCAATATTATTGCCGAAGCCAAAAAGATGGGGCTTAACCAGGTAAGTTTTTTACCTGCCGATGTAAGCAGTCATGCATTTAACCGCCAGCAGGCCTGGGCCGAGCCTAAGCAAAACGAGATACTGGTATCGGAAAAGGAATTGCCCGAACTTTGCGAAGTGATAAGTTACCTGTTTGAAGAATTTGACAAAGAGTTTCACAACGGTTTTATTGCCGAAAGCAAAGAGAAGATCCAGGATATCTACCATTATTACGCGGCTTTTTATGGTCTAAATGAATTCCCGTTTAAAAAATGCAATGCACCATGGGTATCAACCGTAGTTGAAGCCGATGGAACGGTTAGGCCTTGTTTCTTTTTGGAACCAATGGGTAACATCAGGGATTCATCGCTCCAGGTAATTTTAAATAGCCCTGATGCAATCGCTTTCCGCAAATCGTTGAATACATCAACGCATCCAACCTGTTTAAAATGTGTTTGTTCGCTTAACCTGTCGCCATTAACCCGTCTATCTTAATTTTATGGAGCAGTTAAATAATATATTGTTCACCCATTCCTACTTTTTGCGGTTCGATCCTAAGCAATGGGCAATAGGGCAGCCTTATGCACCGCTGGGCACATTATATGCCGCATCCAACATGCGGATTCATGGTTATAACGTATCGTTTTTTGATAACATGTTTTCGCACGCGGCGCTTGATGTTATGCCCGCCATAACCCAAAATAAACCAGGCTTTTTTGTGATTTATGACGATGGGTTCAACTATCTCACCAAAATGTGCCTTACCAATATGCGCGAGGCTGCGTTTAAAATGTGTAAGCTGGCCAAAAAGTATGGTTGCACCGTAATTGTATCCAGTTCCGACTCCACAGACCGGTATAAGGAGTATTTGAACGAGGGGGCTGATTTTGTAATCATCGGCGAAGCCGAACAAACTTTACTGGAACTTACCAACGCTATAAAAAGCGGCGTTGAAGATATTGAACAAATACAGGGACTTGCCTATATTAAAAATGGCCTGCCTTTTAAAACTATTGCAAGGCCGGTGCTCAAAGATCTGGATACTTTGCCGCTGCCTGCCTGGGACCTGGTTGATATTACCCCTTACCGCGAAAGCTGGCTTAAACATGCGGGATATTTCTCGATGAACGTTGGCACTACCCGTGGCTGCCCTTTTAAATGCAACTGGTGTGCTAAACCCATTTACGGAAATCGCTACAACTCCCGCAGTCCCGAAAATGTGATTGCCGAGCTTAAGCTTTTGAAAGCCATGTTCAACATGGACCATATTTGGTTTTGCGACGATATTTTTGGCTTAAAACCTGGGTGGGTAAAACAGTTTGCCCAATTGGTAAAAACGGAGGGGCTACAGTTCAGGTACAAACTCCAATCACGGGCGGATTTGTTGCTGGATGATGAAGACGTGGCTGCACTGGCCGCATCTGGTTGCGAAAATGTGTGGATAGGCGCCGAGAGCGGTTCGCAAAAGATACTGGACGCTATGGATAAAGGTACAACTGTTGAACAGATAGCAACAGCCACACAACTGATGAAAAAGCATGGCATAAAACCGTCTTTCTTTATCCAGTTTGGCTACCCAGGCGAAATAAAAGACGATATCGCGCTTACTATCAACATGATCAATAGCCTGTTGCCTCATGAAATCGGAATATCGGTATCGTACCCATTGCCCGGGACCCTGTTTTATGAAAAAGTAAAATCCGACCTGCGCCAAAAAACAAACTGGACAGACTCTGACGAGATGGCGCTGATGTTTAGCAACACATTTAGTGCCGCGTATTATAAACAATTGCACCGTTACGTACATCAAAATTACCATGCCCACCTAGCTAAAAACAGCCTGGTAAAACTATTGAAAAATCCATTTCAGCCCAGTTTAAAACGTATCAGGAAGGCCGCATCGTTTATTTATCATGCCCCGGCAACTTTGATAGAAGGGTTTAAACTTCAAAAATTGGAGAACACCATATGAGCCAAATCAGCCTTGTAAATAATGAAGCCAACGCATCAGATGCCTTTAGCCGGCAATCTGCGGTATTTGACGAAATTTACTCGGGCAACACCATCATCAATTACAAAAGGGCCAGGGTAAGGGAGCATGTACTTCGATATTTAAACCCGGCGGGCAGCATACTCGAATTGAACAGCGGGACAGGGGAGGATGCCCTATTTTTTGCCCAACAAGGGTATCGAGTTCATGCTACTGATATATCAACGGGAATGCAGCAAGAACTTCAGCAAAAAGCAATACCCTATAAAGATTATATAAGCACCGAAATTTGCTCCTTTACCCACCTGGATGAATTAAAGCAACGAGGCCCTTACGATCATATTTTTTCCAACTTTGGCGGTTTGAACTGCACCAGCGAGCTGGAAAAGGTTTTGTTATCATTTGATAGCCTTTTAAAACCCGGCGGAAAGGTAACTTTAGTTATCATATCTCCATTTTGCCTGTGGGAAACATTGCTTGTTTTTAAAGGACGGTTCAAAACTGCATTCAGGCGATTTTTTAGCAGCAAAGGAAGATCTGCCCATATTGAAGGTGCATACTTTAAGTGTTTTTATTATAATAAATCCTTCATTATAAATGTTTTACAAAATTCATTTAAAGTATTAAGCGTCGAAGGCCTGTGTACCATAGTACCGCCATCATATATAGAGGGCTTTGCCGAAAAACACCCCAAAGCTTATAATTTTCTGAAGAACAAAGAAGACCGGCTAAAAGGTACCTGGCCCTGGAAGTATATCGGCGATTACTTTATCATTTCGCTGGAGAAAAAATAGTACACACGAATTTGAACTGATTTATCCGAATTTCACGAATTTACATCAGTTTAATGTTAACCTTGTTAAAATGCAAGATTCTGTTTATTAAATAGTTATATACTATAGTGTCTGAAATGTGTTAAGTTATGTTAACCTACTTTAAATGCGTTTACCCTGTCTGCTCAATTAAGCCCTAAACCAGAGAATTAAGCATTTACTTTAGAATATTCATTGCCTATAACATCCATTCGGGTAGCTGGAGAACCATCCATGTAATTTGTGAAATTCGAAAAAATACGCGTGCATTCGTGTTTCTAAATTGGTGTTTATCCTACCTTTGCGCCCATATAATCGTGCCCATGTTAAAAAAAATCCTTCCCGGTTTATTGTTTAGTATCCTTTGGGCAACCGGGTCTGTCGCTGTAAAATTCGGAATCCGCTCGGCAGATGCATTGATATTGGCCAGCATCCGGTTTATAGCCACCGGCTTCATATTCGGTCCCTTTTTTGGCCTGGTAAGGAAAGAACGTTTCTGGCCACTAAAAAGCGAATGGAAAAGTATTATCATTTACGGCTTTTTATGCACTACCTTAACATTGGGCTCGTTCTTTGCCGCCCAGCGATACGCTTCGGCTGGCATCAGTATGTTGTTTATAGCGGTTGCTCCTTTGCTAATCGCGCTATTTTCGTCAATAATTGTTAAGCGGAAACTTACCAGGTTCGAAATTATCGGGATGCTGATTGCATTTACCGGTCTGGTGCTGGCTTCGGCAGCGGCTTTGCCTAATGCCAGTATAAAACCACTGGGTATTATATTGCTGCTTATTTACATTTTTGCCTATGCATCAAGCAGTGTTTACTTCTCTACCTTAAGTATCAGCCTACCTAATGTATCATTCAATATCTGGCAGGTATTTGTAGGTGGAATAATTTTGTTGCCGTTTTGCCCTCTATTTGAGCAGCAGCATGTACACCACATTGATATTAACTTGTTTTTATCCCTCTTTTGGCTAATTGTGGTGCTCTCATTTATCGCCAACCAGTTATGGCTATACCTGGTTGGCCAGGATGCTGTAACCGCAGGTACATGGCTTTACCTTACGCCTGTATTTGGGTACGGTTTTGGTTACCTTTTACTTGGTGAACAAATCTCGGTTTACGCAATAGCCGGAACTGTTTTGGTGGTAACCGGGCTTGTGGTATCTAAAAAGAAAATAAAAAACATCGAGCCGTTATAAATACCTTTATAAAATTGAAGACCAATGTTCCGGGCTTTCAGCTTTGTGCATTCTGCTTTAAGCTTTTACCATCAATTGGCCACGCTATGATGGTCTTCGGCAAGTAATTGGGCTACTTTATTTTGAAAGCGCTTAATCAGGCTTGATTGGAAATTTCCTGGATCTGGTTTGGCGCAATGCTTATCGGCGGCTATGGCCAATAAAATTCCATGGTCGTTAAGTTTTTGCTGCCTGGTTTTCTCATTCCACCTGCGCGATGTAATTTTCATAAAACCATCGTCCAACAAATCGCCCAGTTTATTGTTAAGTAAAAACTCAACCAGGTTTTTTAACCAATTCTTTTTAAACGACTTTGCGGTTGATACCCGCATAATATGATTAGGCAAATATTTACGTGTCCAGGCGTTGGCTGTAAAAAAATCAGCAAAAGTAGTGTCGCCCTGGATAGGTATCAGTGTAACAACTTCCGTGGCAGTATAGATATTCTTTTCGGCTATTTCAAGTGCTTGTTCATCCACATAGTAGTTCATGCAAAAGCAATGTTGCTTGTTTACCACGAATGTTAACTTCTTAAAAAAATGCATCAGCGTACGCGCTATCCAAAGGCGGTTTGGCGCGGTAATTATAAACAGGTCGATATCTGATTGGTCGTCGGCATAATTTTTAGATAACGAGCCCGAAATAGCGATACCCCGCACGTAAGGGAAATTAATAAGCAAGCTGCCAACCTTGCGTGCTGTACTTATCATTTCAATAGCCTTTTGGTTGCCTTTATTACGGCGCTGTGCCAGGTACTGGTCGTTTTTTAAGCAGTAAAATTTATCAAAACGGTATACCATCCGGGTTTCAATCAGGCAGGTCATGGCATCGTCAAACGTTTTGCGATCAAATTTCACCGGCAAAAACAAGCATACCTCTTCGCGGGTGAGCGGATAGTTAAATGCATCAAAATAGGCCAGTGTAGTTAATATGTTCTTTTTAATTTCTGACACGGTATTGAAGCTTGGTTGATTAAAAACGGACCTGATCTGCATTATTTATAGTATTAAGTCTTAAGTTCTGAGTCTTGAGTCTGAATTTTATCTCGCCGTTTTTGGGCTTGTAACTTAGGACTTTCTACTAAGAACTATCTACCATTTTATAGGCGGCACAACATTAGTATGACGTAAGCGCTAAACTGTTGGTTGCCACTTCATCTAAATATTCGTGGCTTTTATTTCTGACGATATCTGCGGGCTTCTCTTCACCGCCAGAAAATAGCAGGAACGCAAAAAACAAGCTGTAAAACATAACACCTTTATCGGCGTCCAACACATTTTCTGATAGCGAAACAATAATAATCAGCAACATAAAACTGATAAATACTACATCTTTTTTTTTGATGGCTGTTTTAAAACCATACCCAAGTGTTACCAAATAAACAAGCAGTCCCCAAATGCCCGATTTTACCAGAAAACTGAGGTATTGGTTGTGGGCGTTTAAATTGGCCAAAAAAGAGTTGTACATTTTGGCCTTAAAAAAATCATCGTGTAATAATGCCTGCTCAGCACCAGAGCCATAGCCAATTAAAGGCTTCTGTTTAATAAGTTTGGCTACCACGTGCCAACGGGCCAGGCGCGAGTCAGTACTTTCGCCCGGTTTGAATGCCGAAAAATCCTCCGTTAAGCTGGTTAAATAGCGTTCTTTGAACGAAGGTTCATTTAAAACTATTATAAAAGCTAACCCAGATATAGCAATACCGGCCAATATAAACTTCAGCCTGTTTTTACCATTGAGCAAGCTATACGGCAGCACCAGGTTAATAACTATAAACAAAATTGCCAGTATTGATTTTGAACTTAGCTGAATAAGCCCGCATAACAAAATGAGACTGCAAACACAGTAAATTAATTTAACAGGTAATCGCAGCGGTTTAAACAATAACGTTAACAGGTACACCAATGCTATCACCAACTGTAAGGAAAAAAAAGTAGCGTGTATATCAAGCGGCTCCGAGAAATTGTGATTGGTAAATGCCGGCGAAAAAATAGTTTTAAACGGCAAATGGTAATATTTAATAGTAAATAGCGCATCAATATATAGGTAGATGATAGTTACAGTACACACAAATGCAAAAGCCAATAAAAGATTAGCCCTGTATTTTTTTATATCGAGGTTATTAAGCAACAGCATTACCGGAAAAACCAACACAGGTAAACGCAACACCCATTCGTTAAAGGCTTCGGCAGGGTACCGGGAGTAAACCGTGGCAATAAGCGTAACAAAAAAAACAGACTGCAGTAATGCGGTTTTTAATGTGAACACATCCCTTAGCTTATCCTTTCGCAAATGGATAAGTGTATGCGCAATAAAACTAATGAGTATAATATGGCTGTAAAACCTGTCAAACGGCAGGCTTGCCATCAGCAGCATGATGTGGTAATAACTTACCTTATTAGCGTTACTATCATTTATCAGCAATAACTGCTTCATAGTTTTTGTGTTTATAGCTCTCGATGATAAACTCCTCGTATTGGTCAATTACACGTTCCCAATTAAACTGGTATTGAATTTTATGAAGATTATTCATCACCATGTTTTTCTCGGGTGCCTTACGCTGTACATTCTCCACAAGGTGGGTAACTTCGGCTGCATTGGAAAAATAAAATGCATCTGTATTTAATACCGATTTATTAAAAGGGTTATTATGCGCAGCTATCAGGGCCTCGCTGGCCATGGCCTCCAACAGCGACGGATTGGTGCCGCCAACGCTATGCCCGTGAAAATAGAGGTAAGAGTTATTTTGTAATGACCGTACTTTAGGTGTATCAAAAATAGCACCTTTAAATTGTATACGCTCATCATTGGCAAATTTATTGGTGATGAACTTGCCAAAACGATTGCCGGTATCGCCCAAAACTTTAAATTTTTTGCCCGAATTACTCCTGTTAAAACCTTCCAGGATAGCTTCAATATTATTTTCGGGTTCCATGCGCGCCATCAGCAAAAAATAGTCCTCTTTAAGCGCTTCGTTCATGTCATATTGCTCGCGCTCAAAATCAGTAAAAATATCTGCCCCATAGGGAATATATCTGCTGTTAATGTTATACTTATCCTTCAGGTACGCCTTTATCACCCTTGAATCGGCAACATAGTAGTCGCTGTGTTTAACTGCCAGCTTTTCGGCATATTTCAAAAATTGCTGTACCGGTTTAGCATATTTAGTCCGCTTCCACTCCATGCCGTCCATATTGGTGATGATGGTACTGTTTTTAGGGTAAAGCTGCCCCCAAACCGAACTGCTGGTGTAGCCCATAAGCATTACCACGTCAAAATTTCGTTTGCGGGCGTCTAACAGGCAGTTCATATCGTAAATAAACTGGCCGGCGGTACCAACCAGGTATTCAGGGTCGTAGCAGTGCCTTATCTCCACGCCGTTCCAGCTATCCTGCTGATAAGGGTGATTATGCGAATTATAAACAGTTACAGAATGACCCCGCTTTACCAAACCGGCCGATACATATTCTGAAATATGTTCAAACCCGCCGTAATAATTCGGTACACCCCTTATCCCTAATATGGCTATGCGTAGTTTCATGTTATAATACAGATTGATATGCTTTTAAAGTTTGAGTTGCAGCCTGTTTCCAGGTGTATTTTTGTAAAATTTTATCGCGTAAACATTCGTTAACAGGAGCTTGGCTGGCTTTTTCAACGGCAGCCAAAATGCTTTGCGGTATTTCCGGGTCGCAGTAAAATGCATCGTCGGCAAAATATTCCCTCACGTCGCCTTTGTCGCTTATTACCACGCTGCAACCCATCAGGGCAGCTTCTATCGAGCTGAGACCCGTGGTTTCAAACCAACTTGGTAATACATGTACCTTGGCCTGCGTATAATATTTTACCAGCTCATATTGCGGTAACTGATCGATGAATGTGATGTTATCGGCAGCCGTTTTACGACATTCCTGGTAATAAGCGGCCTGGTTGGGGGAATGGGTGCCAATAAGCAGCAACCGGTAAGGCGTATTATTTATTGCTTTTATCAGGTTCAACTGGTTTTTAATACCTTCTATCCTGGCAACACAAAGCACCAGTTTATCATCTTTTTTTACCGAGGCATCATATTTAAACAAATGCTGATCGGTGCCGTTTGGCACTACCATGTGCTTTACTTCGCCCGGGTAATTGTTTAATACTCTTTGATACTCTGATCTGGAGTTGGGCAATATCATAGCTGTCCGGCTCAAAATATCCAATATACTTTTGCGCTGCCCTTTCCAGGCGTAGGCCATACTGGCCAGCTTATCGCGGCCAAGCAGGTAACGGGCTATGGTTTTAACATATTCCACACCATCTGCCGGCAGGTATTTGAAAAGCCTGCCCAAACCTTTGCGATGCTGCTGATCGTATTCGCTGTAATTACATAATATGGTTGATATTACAAATGGTTTTTCGGCCTTATGGCTATGGTATAAGATATCGGCAGGCCGGGTGAGGTTAAAAAAATGCAGCAGATCGTAATTGCTGTAATTAATATGTTCGTTGGTCAATTTTATATCTGCGGTAATGCCCATAAAAGTTAGGTGGCGCGCGGTTTGTACCACCTGCACGGTATCGCCACCAGGCACGGTATACAAGGTTGACCGGGTGATGAATGCAACTTTCATATCGCAGCGCCTCCTGATATTAATTTATGCAACCAATTAATTACACGTTCGGGAAAGTAGCTAACGGTATATAGCAGGTAATTATCTAACCTTAAAGGCGAGATGCTGATAGCCCTGGCTACGTGAACGCGGGCCTTTTGAGGCTGGAAATTATTGAGCAGCAATTTTTTACCACAAAGCGCATAATAAGAACCCTGTTTTATTTTTGCTGAATATTGTTTTTCGCCCATCTCCGCCAGTAAACTGCCTTCCCGTTTACTTATCACGCGGTTTTTAAGTGTGGCGTATTTGATATCCCTGAATTTACGCGGCCTCCATTTTTCGTCAATTGTGATTGATTCGGGGTTTAGCCTTACTTTAATTAAGGGTTGCGCAAGGTTGCATGCCTTTTGATCTTTTAAAATATTAACCCATAAAAAATGATCTTCAAAGGTATAGGCGTGCTCATTATAGCCACCCTTGCTAATCACCATATCTTTTTTGTAAAAAACACAGGAGTGAATGAATGGGCAAACCGAATATTTTAACTGCTGAATCTCGTTGTTATCAAAAGCCGGGGGCTTGTGGGTAAACAAAAAATGCCCTTCCATATCAATATAATCAGCGGCCGACCCAATTACGCTGTACTCCGGGTTGGCTATCATAAAATCATGTTGTAGTTGCAGCCGTTCGGGGTAGCAAATATCATCGGCATCAAAGCGCGCTATGAAGGGGGCACGCGCATATTTCAACCCGTTATTGAGGGCATCAGCAATACCTTTGTTATCCTGGTAAATTACCACAATCCGCGGGTCGTCAAACGAGCGGACAACGTCAACAGTGTTATCTGTCGATCCGTCATTTACTATCAGCAATTCAAAATCGGTAAAAGTTTGTTGCAGCACCGATGTTATGGCATCGCCAATATATTTACCCGCGTTGTAGGCTGGCATCAGTACCGTTATTTGTGGGATGCTAAAATTCATTTACCAAAGGTTTAGGTGATTGGGTTTCCTTGATATTTAACAGTAGCAGCAGTTCAAAAAATACGATAACCGAAAGCTGCTCAAACCAGTATTCGATAAAAAATGCAGCCAGCATTAACAGCAAAAGGGGCAGGCCGTAGGTTAAAGCTTTAAAATGCCTGGCAAAAAAGCCAAGGTAGTAAACGGCAAATATGAGTAAACCAATAAGGCCGTATTCGGCTAACAACTGGTCGTAAACCGAAAACGGACTATTGGTTAACGAATGGAAGCCCGCCCTTTTGCTGAAATAATTGAGATATAAGTCGAGATGATTTACCATAAAATCATGTCCGATGTAGGTGAATTTATGCGGATAGCCTCCCGCAAACCCAAGTCCGGTGGCTCTAAAAGCCAGCTTCGATGAAAAATTGCCAATACCCGCGCCGGTTACTATTCTATTAATATGGTGATGCAAAAAGTTGGTTGTTTGTAAAAAGCCAATCAGTTTGCCTGGTCTATCCTGCCTGGGTGCAACAATTTCCTGCCCCGAAACCGGTAATGCCGTTTTGTGTGCATCAATAAACTGCACCAGTTGTTTTTGCTCGGGAGGTGTTTGCGTGCTGCTTTGATAAGGCGCCGAATTAATATCGGGGCCCTTAATTGCTATCCGGCCGCCTTCGGTTTCGTAAGGCTCACTTTGGGGCTTTATTCTCTCAGTCTTTTGGGGATGGGCCGCTTTATAAATGCTATCCCTGAAAACGATGGCCTGTTTTTGCCGGCGTTCGTCAAAGCTTAATATACTATCCGGTCTTCCGTTGACGGGTACATTTGCCCACACCGAGGGTTTGGCCGGGCTGGGATCTTTATGCAGCAGTATTGAAATTGCGTTGGTGGTATAGCGGTTATTTTGAGGCGAAATTTTCGCCATAAAAATGCCTAAAAAAACCAGGCAAATTACAATCAGGCTTTTTTGATAACGATCTGTTTTGAAAATAAATAGCAGTAAAAAAACAAGCACTATAACAATATTGATAAAATTACTGCCCGTAAACAGTAGCGTCGCCATGCACATAAAAAGCATAAGGGCGTTTTTGCGCGTTAAAAAATAGATTACGCCAAAAGCATTCAGCATTGCGTTAGTTGTCGAGGTGTCAAAAGTCACTCCCCTTATGTAATCGCCGGTGTTTAAAAAATACTTTTGCAGCTGACCCTGGTAGGTATAAGGGTTTATGGCATGGGTCTCTAAAAATATAGCAGCCAGGTTGCCAGCCGAGAATAATGCATTGATAATAAAAAAAACAACGATGGTTTGATGTATTACCGCAGGTTGGTTTTGCTCAACAGCCAGTTTAACCTGGTGAATGGCAAGGATGCATAATACCCAAAAACCTATACCGGTCAACAACATAATGGTATAGTTAAGTTGCGTATAATTTTTGCCTATAAACCAGTTAATAACCGCTATAGCAATTACCAGTGGATAAAATAGCGGCAGCCGGGAGTTTTTGAAACTAAAACCGAATTTGAAATTAAACTGCAGGAGTGTGAACAGCAGGATAACAGGGATCTTGATGCCGATTTTTACGTTTAAAAACAAAAGCAAAAATGCCAGCAGCTTCCAATCTACTTTTTGCTTTAATTTATTGATGTAAAAGATTGCTTTGTTAACCAACATTATCCTGGGGCATTTAAAGTCATTACGACTTAAAAACCGTATTGGTTGCCTGTGTAAAACAAGAGATGTCTTATTTTACCAGTTTAGTAACCTAATCAGGCCTGCTCTGTCATCCCGCTTTAACTGTGTGGTAATTAATAACGATAAGCCGTAAAATGCTACCGCGATAGTTGCCGCCAGCCATGTGTTTTGAAACAGGAATTTGGCTGCAAGGCCGCTAAAAAAGGCACATGCCATAGCAATGGCGAGTGTATTAAAAGACCCTTTAAGTCCCGATTTGTCATTGGCCAGATAGAAAATAGCTTGCACCAGGCAGGCCAATAAAAAAGCAAGTGCCGCTCCTTCGTTTTTGTAAAAAGGGATTAATATCAGGTCGCCAACTACGTTTACGACAAAAGTGATCAGGAATGAATGAAAGATCATTTTTAACCTGTTTTGCGCAAAAAAAATAGTCCACAAAAAGTTGTTCAGGTACATGAGGGGTAAACAGAGCGAGAGGATGAATATGGTGGTTGTATTAACCGCACCATACCTGCCATGGGTTATGTTGTCAACTACCGGGTTCCAACACATATTTAACACTAAAGCAGTAAACGCGGCAATGATAAGTTCTATCCTGATGAGTAATTTAAAATCGGCCTGCCGATGGTCGCCTGTTTTAAACAATTTGGTAAAACGGGGTAGAATTAAAGGGGCTATGGCTAACAGGGGGAGGGTAGAGATCTCAAATATTTTGTAAGCAAAACTATACTCGGCCAAACTAACAGCCGATACCATAAACCCGATGAACAACCAATCAAACCGGGCCAGGGCCGATGTAATTAGCACCACCCCAACCTGTGGTATTGATTGGCGCAGCAAGGCAAAGTAAGGTAACTTTCTCCAGGCCGGAAGTACAGGCACCCGTACATAGCGCCTGAAAAGATAAAAGGATACAACCAATTCAAGTACATCGCCACCAATAAATACCCATATTATAGTGCCGACGCTTACCTGGTGTAAAAGAGCTAACACAAGCAGACTGGTGCCCCTTAATACGTTGGATACAACCAGCATGCATGCCAATACTTTAAACCGCTCCATGCCGCTTGAAACCTGTTTTAGCGGTGTGGAAAAGAAGATCATGAGCTTGCCCACGCCCAATAATAATATAAGCCGGTATACTTCATTATCGTGGATAAAAAACGCCCGGCCAAATAACAGGATACCATAAAACAGGCCGCCGGTAAACAATACGTGGAAAGCGTAAAGCGACAAAACGGTTTGGGCATCATCGCCATGCGCTACTTTTTTAATAACCACCTGGTCGATACCAAAAGAAAGTATGTTGAATGCAGATAGCAGCACTGCTAAAGCAAGGTTAATCTGCCCAAAGCTATTTTTATCCAGATTTACAGATAATACATAAAAAATGATCACTCCAAACAACTGGTTGATGACAAGCTGCAATGTATTTGCCGAAAAATCAATTACCAGCTTTTTTTTCATGAACAATGTTGCGGTTTATTCAACACGCGCATGGGTATTAAGCTTATATGCCATGGCAGGTATGTCATGCTGGTATAAAGGTTTGTCTCTTACGCTTTGTGTAGCTTTACTAAGGTAATAATATTTTAGCCATGTATTTTTAAACGCCATCCGCGAGATGATGAAGCCTTCTTTGCCATCCAAAAAGCCCAATAAAAACAGGTAGGTTTTCACAAAATGAAATACGGGCGCCAAATACAGCTTTACCAGGCCTGCCTTTTTTCCGGCTTTCAGGTACTTTATGGCACTTAATTGAGCGTAGTGTATTGTCTTCTTCTCGTATTCGGCCCGGTTTTTTACTGAATAGTGGTGCAGGTTGCCAGCCAGTTTCTTTATGATAACATTTTTCGGCAGTTGCAGTGTTTCGTGTACCGGCGTTTCGTTCCATTTAACATATTGCCTGTTGAACAGGCGGATATGGTGATCGCGGCCCCAGTTACCAAAGCGGATAAGCTTTTTGCCAAAATATGTTTTAAAAGCTATATCGTAGACAGTTTTATCATCGTCGCGGGCAATTCCCTTTATTGAGTTGATCAGGGCCTGGTCGGGTATCTCATCGCCATCAACGCTCAGTATCCAGTTATATCGCGCCAACTGAATGCCTTTATTTTTGTTGGCGCCATAGCCAATCCATACTTTTTGAAATACTTTGCAGCCATATGCGATAGCTATAGTCACGGTTTGGTCGGTACTGTTATTGTCAATCACAATAATGTCGTCGCTGATCTGTTTCAGCAGCGGGATGCTTTTAACAAGGGTACCGGCCTCGTTTTTGGTAATGATCACAATAGAAATTGGATTCATGTTATAGTAATGTTAGTCGGCGTCTGTCGCTTCAAGTGATACAAGAAGAAGCAGGCATCTATTAACTATATCGTTATTTTAGGTGGAAGGGTTGCCCGCATGCCGAAAACTTATTTTAAAAAGCGCGTGCCGGCCTCATTTTAAAGCGTTAATTTTATACAAATACATTTACCACATGAAAACAGGAATAAGAGCCATTGTTACCGGTGCAACCGGAATGGTAGGCGAGGGGCTTATGCATCAATGCCTGCAAAGTCCGGATGTTGAGCAGGTTTTAGTGATTAACCGCAAGGCCTCGGGAATATCGCATCCAAAATTAAAGGAGATTATTCATGCCGATTTTTTTGATCTCTCGCCAATCAATGATCAGCTTGCCGGTTATAACGCATGCTTTTTTTGCCTGGGTGTTACTTCGGTTGGCAAAAAAGCGGATGAATATTATAAGCTTACGTATACGCTAACCATTCACATGGCCGAAATATTGTCAAAGCAAGATCCTGACATGACTTTCTGTTATGTATCGGGCGCCGGCACAGATACTAATGAAAAGGGCAATGGCTGGGCAGCAGTAAAAGGTAAAACAGAGAATGATTTGATGAAACTGCCTTTTGAACAAGTGTACGCCTTTAGACCAGGTTTTATAAAACCGATAAAGGGCTTGAAAAATGCCCACAGTTTTTACAAATATATCAACTGGCTATTCCCGGTTGGCCGCGCGCTTTACCCGGCCGGGTTTTGCACTTTGGAGGAATTGGCTGCTGCCATGATAAAGGTAGTGAACCACCCATACCCCAAAAAAGTGATAGAAGGGAAAGATATTATAGCGTTGGCTAAGTAATAATGCCGCTTGGCCGACTAAAAGGGGTATATTTAACCACATGCCTGCATTAGCCGGACCAACATGCTAACCCACCTTTATTGGAAGACTCATTCAATTGCCTTATCGATAGTTATCTTGCTGACAAAGTTGGCATTGCCGATCACTTTTTAAGCGATACGCTTGCTGCCGATCTTAAGCTTAATCTGCTGGCACTTGTTAAATCAAGCTTGTTATTATCTGCCGGAACTGGTAACGATAAAACCGTGAACCACGACACCAAGGTTAGGGGTGACCATATTTACTGGCTCGACCGTAAACATGACACCCCATGCGAAAATGATTTTTTCGACCTGATGGATAGTTTTGTAGCTTATCTTAATAAAACATGTTATACCGGTATTACAGGCTATGAATTTCATTATACGTTGTATGAAAAAGGGGCTTTCTACAAAAAACACCTTGATCAGTTTAGGAATAACGATAGCCGCAAATATTCAATGATCATGTATTTAAACACAGGGTGGTTAGCCGCCGATGGTGGCGAATTGCGCATACACCATGGAAATCGCGAGCAAAATATCGGCCCTGAAAACGGTCGTACGGTATTCTTTAAAAGTAACGAACTTGTCCATGAAGTTTTGTGCACCCAAACACCCAGGATGAGCATTACCGGATGGTTAAAGGTTGACCATTAAAATAAGTCTGAAGTCGAAAGTATTAAGTCCTAAGTCAAAAACCCCAAAATCGTTTTATAACTTAAAGTGTTCGACTTCAAACTTAAGACTTCAGACTATCATGGCTTAAAGCCCGAACCAATGTTCCAGTTTATACCAAGCGCAACGCCGGTTGATTTCAGATCGACCTTGCCATTGCCAATACCGGTAAGTGGCAGTTTCATGTAAGGCTGTAAAACCGCGCTAAACTTTGAGTTTATTCTTCGCTGATAATTAACATTTACATTCAGTACGCCAAACAGGTGAGTATTTTGATTTCGTACTTCCAGGTTATATGGCTTCCAACCGCTCTCGGCCGAGTAATCAAACCTGTAGTTTTCTTTAAGCATAAAATAGGACGATAACCCTGTACCCACACCAATAGTATTGCTTCCTTTTGAATATAACTGGTAGCTGAGATTCAAAGGAATATCAAGTACCTTACAGTTTGCCTGGACATTCGTAGGCGCTATTGACGGATTGTAAGACGCAGACGAATAACTGGTAGGTGTTGATGAATACGGCTTAATAGCGTATGCTACACCAGTACTGATGGTGAGCTTCCTTGTTACACGTAACGAAAGCTGTAATCCATAATTGGTGCCTGTTTGGCTATGTCCAAATGAATTTACCGCATTAGCATCAGATGCGGCCAATACGCTGATAGAAAACTGTGGCCTGTTTTTTATTGCTGATGCCTTAACAATAGCCATCTGTTTTTTTGCTTCCTGCTCTTTAGCCTTACCGGTAAGTGTATCCGTATTTTGATTTGTTGTTATATTGTTTTTTACCTGATTACTTGCCGATGCTATTTTATTGCCATCAAAAAGTGTATCAATACCAGCTGTTTTGTTTTTGGTTATTTGATTCGCCGGTTGTGTTTTGTTTGCGGCCAACTGAGTTACATCGGTGCCCGGCGTAACTTTGTTACTTGTTTCGGTTTTCGGCGCAGCGTTTCCAGGTAAAGCATGGTTGATAGCCATATTTGCAGCTTTATTGTAAAGACTGCCACCTGCAGCTGTGTTTACTTTTGAAGATTGTTTTTTGACAACACCCTCATTTACAGCAGTATTTTTTGTTTTGCCAAACAGGGTATCCCCCTGTGCATGTTTACTGTTAGTAGCGGGGATGGTTGTAGCAAGGCCTGTTGTTGTATCTCTTATCGTGCCGTTGCTCTGCGACTGATCAGGTGAGCCGATAAGCCTTTTATCATTACTTGTTTTAGTTTTAACCTTGCCTTGTAATTTGGTTGGATCTATTTTATCGGTTTTACTATAAAAGTATAAGCCCAAAGCAAGCAGCAATAAAGCTGCAATGCCGGATGCATAATACATGATGCGGATAAACCCTGCCTTTTTGTTGGATTTTTTATCCAACAGCTGTTCCATTGATTCCCAATCCTCCTCACGAAAAGCAAAGTGGTCTTCAGGACCGGATAAGCCGTCCCTGAACAATTGATCCAGTTTATTTTCGTGCTTCTCTTTCATTTCATTATTAATTCTATTAATACCGACATGCTGATACTTATAGTGCCAATAGCCACAATGGTATGTTGGCCGCTGCCGGAATTACTCTCCGGCAACCTGCCGGAATTGATTACCATATTTTTTAATTTTTCACGCGCTTTAAACAGGTTTGATTTTGACGTACCCGTACTTATATTTAGTTTCGACGCTATCTCCTCGTGCGAAAATCCCTCAATAGCAAACAGGTTAAACACCGTACGGTAAGCGTTAGGCAGTTGTTGCACCATGCCAATAAGATCATCGTAATTTAACTTCTGGTCGGGGAGTTCATTGTGCCCTATGTCCTCGGCGGCATCAAGATCATCAGTGAGCGATAGCTTCAGGTTACTTCTGTAATAATCAATCGAGGTGTTCATCATAATCCTGCCAACCCATGCAATAAAAGGGCGGCTGGCGTCATATTTCTGCAGGTTGGTAAATACCTTTAAAAAACCCTGGTTCATGATTTCAGCAGCTTCATACCTATTGCCTGCGTACCTAAGGCATATACTCATAGCAAAGCCGTAAAACGCTTTATATAGCATCTTCTGATCTTTTCGGCTTTGCTGTAAACAGCCCGCAATCAATTGTTGTAGTTCTGCTTCTCCCATATATACGGGCTACCTGTTTAATTAATTCCTGTTTGCAACTAACACGTATTTATGTTATAAAGGGTTGCCTGTGGATTTACTTTTTTTTTAAAGAAAGCTTATTTACGATAAAAATTGCCCGCTGTCATCCGTTTTCTCCTGATAAGAAGTGGAAGAACAATACAAAAGGTATTATTAAAACGTTTTATAGATCGCGAACCGTCCTGAATATTGAAGCACTATTCTGCTACCTCATTCATATCAATCATTGTCCAGTTATCCTGCACCGCTTTGGGGCCTCCGTCATATTTTAACGTGATCTGAAAATTGGTTTTTACTTTTGCTCCTTTTTCATCAATTGATGTTACGTAAGATTTTATTACAAATACCGAGTCGGACTTTTTTGCAAACTGGTAACGGTCTTCGGCAAAAGCAAGATTGCTCGATTTGATAGTAGGGGCAATGTACTGTTTAGCCACCTGGTAAGCATCATCGCTGTTTGGGAACATGGTAAAGGTAAGCATATCAGATGAGCCGCCGGATGTAGCAAATTTCACCACCACTATCATAAAAATAATTCCAAAAAGCGCCAACATCCATGCACCTATCATGGCTGTTTTCTTTTTATGTTGCTTGTCTTTAAGATAAGACTGGTCAGGTCTTGCTTTTTGATAGATTTTCTCCATCTTAATTCAGGATATATAACTGATAAAGATATAAATAAATTCTTAATAAAAATCATAACAACGTCTTGCCCCTTCAAATTTGTGGTAGGTATCCGTGCGCGAGGGTAGGGTGGTTTCATAACCAATGCTTCCTTCGGTTGTGCCGCTGGTGTTGCTGTAATTGAGTCCCGAAATTGGCGCATCGTGGCTTACACCCAGCCTGAATTTCTCTCCGCTTTCTTTGTTTAAAAACAAATCAAATATTAACGAAAATGTAATAGCCGAGGGTCCGCCTGATCCGGCAGTACGCACCCATAAACCGGCATTGAGGTTATGCCTTTTATATTGCAGCCCTATATTTATTGATTGCGCCGTTGATTGCTTATAAAAAACTACCGATGGAATAAAAAATGATTTCTCGTCCTCATCAAGATTCTCATCCTTATTAAGGTCCCATCTATAGCTTACGTGTGCTGTGCCGCGCATAGGTAGTTTTGCGGGTGTACCGGTAAATGATTCATTGGGGCGGTTGATATGCTGCAACGCGCCGCCAATATTAAAATCGCTTAAAGCGAGGTTTACCCCGGCGCCGGCATCAAAATAAAACCGGTTGTCGAATCGTGGTGACTCGGCATTTGTTGGCGATCCGGGGATGTACCCTAAACGCGGGTCAATCTGGTCGCTAAATATCAATTTACCATAATCCACGGTGCGGTTGGTTACCCCCGCCTGTATGCCAAACGACAATACAAAATCATCAGAACCAACACTATAAGAATAAATACCGGCTATATTGTTTTTGGTAAGCCCGGCGGTACCTTCGTTGCCCCGGGTAAATATTAAACCAACCCCGCCACCAAACTGCGGGATATTGTAATCAACAGATGCGGTAAGATAATTAAAGCCACCGGGCACCGATGTAAATTGATTGCGATAAATTAAATTCATCCGCAGATCGCCCTGGAACTGCCCGTTTAATGCAGGGTTAAGATATACAGGCGAATTAAAAAACTGCGAATACATGTGGTCCTGGGCAACGGCCAGTTTGCCACACAACAGTATTAATAACCACAAGATATATCCTTTGAGCAAAACGCGCATTATTTATCTTATTAAATGAACAACACCCGTTCGTTTGGGTAATGAATTATTGTACGACATCCCTTTCCACTCGCTGCCGTTTATAAACGTTGCCGAAGCCTGCCATACGTAAACGCCCTGCTCTACCGGTACGCCTTTAAAAGTACCGTCCCAACCGTCGCCGTCAATAGGGGTGCCTTTAGGGGCCGATAGTTTGGTGGTTTCCCAAATTAACTGGCCAAAACCATTAAATATTTGCAGGTGCCATTGTTTAATACCCGATCCTTTAGCTGCAAACCTTCTTAGCTCGGTTGTACCGCTGGTGGGCATAAATGCATTTGGTAAATACAGTTCGCCGGGAATGCCGGTTATGCGCACATAGTGTGTTGCCGCACTATCGCAAAAATCTTTAGTGCTGGTTATCAGTGTCACTTTGTATTTTCCGGTATCGGCATAAGTATGAGATGGGTTAGGGCGGGCGCTTAAGGTTCCGTCTCCAAAATCCCAGGCCCAGTTGGCTGGTGATCCCGTGGTTTGGTCAACAAACTGAAATTGGTAATTTGGTATACTGGTTATCGTATCAGGGCTTGCCGTAAAAGCAGTCCCCGGGGGCGATGTAACTTTGATATAGTCTTTTTTTACTAAACTGTCTGCACAGCCGGTAAGCGGGTTAACAGCTACAAGTTTAACCGTGTATGGCGAATTTTTAAAACTATAGGTATGCGGCGGCGGCGTAAATCCGGTTGCTGTGGCACCGTCTCCATAATACCAAGTATAGGATAAAGCTACCGGCTGCGTATTAGGGTCGGCATAGGTTGTGTTTGTGAATGATGCTGTAACATTTCGGCAACCTGTGGTATCTGATGCTGCAAAGCCGGCCTTTGGTATATCATATACCATAACCCGGTTTGTTGATTTTGATGACTCGACACCTGACGAGCATTTACTTGAAGCCGTAATAGTTATGTAATACAAGCCTGGTTTTGTAAACACGTAAGGCAAATTATCGGTACCGGCGGCTACATTGGTTACTACAGCATATTTATCATCATAAATGGTATAATAAAATGTATCGCCGCCTGATGAATTATTTACAAACGTTAAATTTAAAGGTGCACAACCGCTGTTTTTATTATTCAGAAAAAACATATCTGGTGTAATGGTTGGGGCCGATACCGTTATGGTACGTTTCAGTGTAGTATCGGTATTACCACAGTAATCGTGGGCAATCATAAATATGGTGTATTGCTTTGTGCGGGTGGTATTTAACGGCGTGTCGAATTTAAAATCACTTTTATCTGTATACACCTTTGATTCCAGCAGCAACGGTCCATCATACAGGTAGTAAGTGTATTGTAAGTTTTTCCCAGGCGATGAGTTTTTGCCGGTTACTATAAAAGGAGAGCAACCTTCAACTCTATCTGGAATTAACCTTGCAACAGGTTTCTGTGGGCTTATCTTCACCGAATCGAGATAGGGAGCAGCTATATTACAATTGCTTACAATGCTTAAACTGATGTGATAAACAGTATCCCGTCCGTCTGTTTTTGCCAAAAATGTGTGTTGGGGATTAATCCCCGTATCTGTTGAACCATCTCCAAAATCCCATAAAAAAACGCTGTTTAAAGGCTTCGAAGTATTGGTGAACTGAACCAGCAGATTACCGCATGCGGTACTATTATCCTTGGTGAATGAAGGGGTAGCAATAGCAGGAGGTATGGTTACAGTAAGCACAAATACACCGCTCACACACCCCTGGCTGGTTGATATAATATTATAGGTTACAGTTGCATTGTCGTTTAAATCGCTGTTAGTTAAAACATCGTTGATAAAACTACCGCTGCCGCTTACCGTGTAGCCACCCGCAGTTGCGCTGGTTTTTGATGCATCAACTACCCAGGTAAATGTTGTTGTAGGTTTCGTAGCCGTGATATTATAACTAAGCGGCTTTCCTGCACATGAAGTTACTGTATTTTTACTTGTAATTGAGTCTGCCTTATTGATGATGATTGTTGTGGGGTCGGTTATGGTATCGCAGGGTGCAGCCAGTGTAGTTATGCCCTGAAAAACAAGTGTAACCTTGCCCGCTTTTATTTCGGCCAGCGATGGTGTATAAACAGTTTGCGCCAGGTTCGGGTCGCTAAAAGTACCGGTACCGCCGGCCCAGCGCATTTTTATTGAGGTATTATTGGATGTACCATTCAAATTAACAGGCGTTCYGGCACAAACAGCAGGGTAGGTGCCCGCCGTAACAGTTGGTGCCGCTATAAATTCTAATTGCTGACTACTGCTGGCCGGCGCTCCGCAAACGTTGGTATTGGTTACGCTAACAGTATACCTGGCAAAATCGTTAAACTTTATGACCGGATACTGTGAAACATCACTGGTATTATTAACAAATGTAAAGGCGCCGCCGGCTACCGTCCATTTGTAGGTTGCGCCAGTGTTTTGCGCCGATCCGGAAAATGTTACCCTGGTAGCGCTGTTGTTGGTATTATCAAATTTAAGGGTGGTATTTGTTCCGCAAAATACGGTGTCTTTTGATAGTGTGGCCGTGGGCGTATCATCAACTACAACGGTTTGTACAGTGGCATCGGTTATCAGGCCACAACTTACTGTTGAGATGGCCAGTTTGATAGTGTAAACACCTGTTTTATTAAACAAAAACTGGGGTGTTTGGCTGTTGGCATTTGTTCCGTTTGCATAAGCTACCGGCGTTGGGCCGGTAACAGTCCAAACGTATTTATTGGTGTTATTGCAATTTGAATCGATTTTTGATGTGTTTACCGGGGTAACTGCAAGAGGAATGCAACCCGAATTAACAGGCAGCGAAAAGGCGGGCACAGGAGGTTCCTGGATACAAATATCCTGCGTAACATCAGCGACCGCGCATGAGCCGGTGTTGTTTTGCAGTTGCAGGGTTACCGTATGTATACCGGTAGTTGTAAAAGTATAAAGGAAGGCATCAGATAGTTTGTAATTAACTTGTTTGGTTACACCATCAACAAGCCAGGTATAGCGGGCTTTGCTGTTTGAGCAGGTTGTTGATGTGCTGTTGGGATCATCGCCCGGAAACGAATTGTTTACAAATTTAACCGCTGTATTTACACAAGCAGCCACCGGCACAACCGGCAGGTTAATTGGGGGAGCTATTACCTTTGCGTAACTGGCAACAGGCGTACCTACATTACCACAAAAAGGGCTAACTAATTGCAGTTTTACTTCGAACGAATTGTTTTGGCCCTTAACAATGTTTCCGCACGATGCTTTAACATATTCGTGCGAAACTTTACCGCCGGCTGCAAGTACCTGGCAGTAGGTATAAGATACAGATGCTGTACCATCGCCCCAGGAAACATTATAAAGCAGCCCCGGATAGTTGTTTTTTATAACATTAGGGTCGATGTTGTAAGTTAAATTGGTAGCCCCGCTGCCAAGGCATGCTGTGGTGCTGCCCTCAACCCCAAAACTATTGTTAACCAGGTTATTGACAAGGGTATATGCATAAGTGCCCACAATGCCTCCTGCTGTAGCTTTTACGCTAACCGTATAATTGGCTGTTTTGGCTGTAAAATTGCCGTTGTTGGTAAAATCAACGTTCAATGCCTCGGTGACCTTCGAAAGCTCATTGTAAAAACTTGCAGTAACGGTGGCGCCTGTTGTTGATGTATTAATAAAATTGTAAGAAGAATTGCTGGCCCCCGAACATGAACCAAACACTTCGGGATAATTGGCATCTATCGATTGCGAATTTAAAGCTGCAACAGTGCCTGTGCCGGCTATAATCGAAAATGCAGCCGACGCACCGCTGGTAACCGCCGGATTGGTAGCCGCCACTTTAACCAGATAACCACTGCCAGTACCAGTGCCAGCAGGGATGATACCGTTTACAAAGGTTGCATAGTTGCCCGTAAATTTGCCGATTAATTTTTGCGACGCGAAACTTCCGCTGGCATTTGAAAGGTAAAGATTGTAAGTGTTAGCGGGATTTATACACGAACCGGTTAGTTGTATGGGAACACTTATTGTCGATCCAGGCGCGTAAGGGCCAGCGTCAATATTGCCGATAGTTATTGTTTGCGCTAAGGCGGAAAAAGCAACTAAATTAAATAAAGCAAAAAAAAATAAATTTTTAGTAAATATTTTGTTCATTCACCTGCTTTTATGATCTAAAATTGCTTACAATTCAATAGTTTGATCGAAAATAGTAATTATTTTCAAATATTAATTGAATTCATTGCAAAAAGCAAAATTTCGAAAACGCGTCATTTTATCAAAAATCGACAAAAAATTGCCTTTACAGCTTTAAAAGGTAGCTGCCGATTAATAATTCAAAAACAGTGCTGAGCTTATTTTAAATTGCCAAAAAACAGGTAAGTAATAAATATGGCAGTTATGATTCCGGCTAAATCGGCAATTAAGCCGGCCGGGATAGCATAGCGGGATTTTTTGATGCCAACAGTACCAAAGTACAAGGCCACAATATAAAAAGTAGTATCGGCCGACCCGTTGAATATACTGCCCAGATGGCCCGCAAAGCTATCGGTGCCGAAATGTTTCATCACATCTATCATCATCCCTTTTGACCCCGATCCACTTAGCGGTTTCATGTAAGCAACCGGCATGGCATCTACAAAACGGGTATCTAAACCTGCTTTAACACAAACCCAGCGTAATCCATCGTTCATATAATCTAAAGCCCCGCAGGCCCTGAATACGCTGATGCCTACCAGCATAGCAACCAGGTAGGGGATAATTTTTACAGAGGTCTCAAAGCCACTCTTGGCACCTTCTACAAAAACATCAAATACATTGATTTTTTTTACCACCCCGCCCACAATAAATACTACCGGAATAAAGAAGAGCAAAAAGTTGCTTACAACCTTCGATACGATGCTAATTTGATCATGTGATAAATGCGTTGTAAAATACCAAACTACCAGGGTAATAAAAGCGGTTAAGCCACCAAGCCATGTTATAATTACCCTATCCCAAAGGTTGATTTTTTGTTTTATTGCAACTATTAATAAACCAACCACAGTGGCAGCATAGGTGGCAATAATACAAGGCAAAAACACATCGGCGGGATCTTTGGCATTCATAATTGCGCGTTGAGCTATAATAGTTACCGGCAACATCTGCAGGCCCGAAGTATGCAGTACCAGGAACATGATTTGAGCGTTTGATGCCGATTCTTTATCCTGGTTTAACTCCTGAAGGCTCCCCATAGCTTTTAAACCCAGTGGGGTGGCTGCATTGTCCAGCCCAAGCAAATTGGCCGAAAAGTTCATGAGCATTTGGCCCACGGCCGGATGCTTTTTAGGCACATCAGGAAACAGGCGGCTAAAAAATGGCCCTACCAGGCGCGACAGGAAATTTATGGCGCCTGCTTTTTCGCCCACGTTTAATATCCCCAGCCAAAAAGCCATAGCGCCAACCAATGGTAAGGCAATGTCCATTACTGATGATTTTGACGAATTGAAAATACCGTCAACAAGCAATTTAAAAGCCTCTACATCGCCAAAAAAAACAAGCTTAATAAGTGCTACAACAAAAGCGATCAAAAAAAATGCTATCCAGATATAATTAAGGGCCATATGTATCTTTAAGGCTTTGAAGTTAATGGTTTTGTATTTCAATATGAAATAACAATCTTTAAATACTCAATTTAAAAACACACAATGACCACTACTTCTGCCATTTTAAACACAGCTATAACCGATTTTTTGCAAACCAGGTCGCCCGATGACGAATGGGATTTGAGGCCGGCGCCTGGAAAATGGTCTAAAAAAGAGATCATTGGCCACCTGATTGATAGCGCCCAAATAAACCTTCAGCGTTTTGTACGTTGTACCTATGAGGAAAACTTTAAACTGGTTTACCAGCAGGATGCCTACGTAGCCGTGCAGCATTACCAGGACGTTGATATTAAAGAATTGCTCGACCTTTGGATTTTGCTTAACAGGCAAATAATAAGGGTTTGGGAAAGCTACCCCGCCGATAGGCTTAACGCCCGTTGCGATAACAGCAAAGGTGAACCCAACCTTCAAACTGTTGAATGGCTGGCTAATGATTATGTTGAACATCTGATACATCATTTAAAAACTATCTGATGAACACGGCAGGATACTCCGGCACCCCATTAGCAAAAAAACTGGGCATAAAGGCTTTGGCAAAAGTAATGCTGATTAATTCGCCCGATTATTATCTCCAGTTATTTACCGATATGCCCACGGATGTTTATTTTGTGATTGATGTCGGCATTAAGAAAGACCTGGTTCATTTTTTCACTAAAAGCAAGGATGAATTTTTAACCAATTTGCCACAATTGATGAAGCAAATAAAGCCCGATGGGATTATCTGGGTTTCATGGCCCAAGAAAGCGTCGAAAGTAGTTACCGATATTACGGAAGATGTGATCCGGAATTTCGCACTTAAAATAGGAATGGTTGATATAAAGGTTTGTGCTGTAGACGAAATTTGGTCGGGTTTAAAATTGGTTATTCCGGTAAAGGATAGAAAATCATTGGCTTAAAACTTTTTTCGTAATAACAGCGTAAACAATCATCGGCTATTATTTGCAAACGCCAACAATTACCTAACTTAGCATCATTATAACTTTAATACTATGGCCACAATAGAACTTAAACGTGTGCATGGCGATTTCGGCTTCGAGGCCGTTGATTCCATTGGTCACACAGTAAAAATGGATAGCAGCCCCGAAAGTGGTGGCGAAGATTTTGGGATACGCCCGATGCAAATGCTATTAATGGGCCTTGCAGGTTGCTCGGCAATTGATGTTATCAGCATCTTAAAAAAACAACGCCAGGAAGTAAAGGACTATAAAATGGTAGTTAACGGCGAACGTGAAGCCGGCAAAGAACCATCGTTATGGCAGGATATCGAAGTTGAATTTCATTTGTATGGAGATATTGATGAAGATAAAGCAGCCCGTGCGGTTGAATTATCATTAAACAAATATTGTTCTGTGGCCGCTACACTTGGTAAAGCCGGCGCGGAAATCAAATCAAAGGTATTTGTTCATCCGGCAGTAGAAATATAAAGGTCAACCAGCCTCCATGAAGCTCTTGAAATTTTAAGATTTATCTCAGGACTTTATTTGACATTAAAAAAGCGATGAATTCTACTCATCGCTTTTTTTGTTTTAACCTTATTACCGCACCGATTCCAGTTATTCGCCTTCAAAAAAGTCTGTTAAACCACCAAAATAGCTATAAGTCCAACCATCGGTAATATCATCAAAATCTTCATCCGGGATGTTGGTATGCCTAAGTTCGGCAGATGTACCTTGTTTGTCGGGGTGTAGTTTTATAGTAACTATCGAATCATCCGATTTTCCTTCAAAATACCATTGCTGTACAATTTTTTTACCGGGCTCAAATTCTATGTTTTTACCAACAATACTTCCATCCCACATCGAGAATTCCGAACCTGGTTCGGTACTCATTTGGGCTGTTTCACCTGTCCATAACTCGATAGTTATGGGGTTGGTTAATGCCATATAAATTTCGTCGGGCGTTGCCGGTATGCTGTAGTATTTTTTAAAATCTTTCACCTGCGCAATTTAGCAAGATTATTTTAAACGTTTACAGGGCCTATTGGCAATACCACACGACCGTAAACTTCATTTAATACGTTGGCAATTCCTGTGTAAATGGCCGATGCGCCACAAATAATACCCTCATAACCAGCTAAATGTTTAATAGTAGGATTACCTGTTGCATCACCTGCCACTAATAAGAAAAACAATATGGTTAACGAGCCAAAAACAAACTGTAAAGCGCGGTTTAACTTTAAAGTACCAAAAAACAGCAGGAAGGTAAATACCCCCCAAACGGCTAAATAAGCGCACATGGCGCCTTCAGATGGTGCTGTACCCCAACCAAGTTTTGGCATTACAATAAGACCAACTAACGATAGCCAGAAAAAACCGTAGGATGTAAATGCGGTTAGCCCAAATGTGTTATTCTTTTTTGCCTCAATAACGCCCGCAATAACCTGGGCCAGGCCGCCGTAAAAAATGCCCATAGCCAGTATCATGCTGTTCATTTCAAAAAAACCGGCGTTATGAATGTTTAATAAAACGGTTGTCATGCCGAAGGCGCAAAGCCCAAGCGGAGCCGGATTAGCGATGCCATCCTTTACAGGGGCAGGTGTAGTAGGGATCATATTGGTTTAGTATTAATTGGTTTATAATGCAAGCTAAATGATTTATGAATATTTTACAATTTTATTTACAACTCTGCCCTTACTTTTGCGTTAAGCAAGTACCTATGCAAAAAATAGTATTGATACGCCACGGCGAAAGTATTTTTAACCTTGAAAACCGTTTCACAGGTTGGGAGGATGTCGATTTATCCGAAAATGGCTATCAGCAGGCCCACAAAGCAGGGCAGATCCTTAAAAAGAATGGTTATAACTTTGATGTTGGTTTCACCTCGTACTTAAAACGTTCCATTAAAACCATGCATTTTATATTGGAGGAGTTGGATCATTTGTGGATTCCGGTTGAGAAGTCATGGCGGCTGAATGAACGTTTTTACGGCGCTTTACAGGGCATGAACAAAGATGAAGCCATAGCCGAATATGGTGCCGAACAGGTTCAAAAATGGCGGCGCGACCCCAACGAGCACCCGCCTGCTGTAACACGTGACGATCCACGGTTTCCCGGTCATGATTTGCGCTATAAAGATTTAACAGACCGCGAGCTGCCACTAACCGAAAACCTCAGCGAGACCATGGATAGGGTATTGCCCTTTTGGAACGAAACTATTGTAAGTGCCATGCGCCGTAACCAAAAGGTAATTGTAGTTGCCCATGGCAACAGCCTGCGGTCGTTAATTAAGTATATAGATTGCCTTACCGATGAGCAGGTAACCCAGCTTGAAATACCCACAGCTACACCCTGGGTTTATGAATTGGATCATGGGTTAAACCAGATAAGGCATTATTATTTGGATTGAGGTTTGATTTTCATGGATATGCAGCGCATTTGTTTATCTTAGTCGTCCCGATTAATTATAAACCATACGCTAAATTAAAAATGAAGAAATCTGATATTTATGAAATAACCATAAAGATACTTGGTGTTTACCTGCTGGTTTCCAACCTATCCAAAGTCCCCGGTTTTTTCACCTTCTTAAAAACTTTCAGTGCTATTTCGGGTGCCGACCATGCGACTGAACAAATGAACTTATTTTGGCTAAATATCATAAACTTTGCTTTTATGCTGGCCTTATCCATCTTTTTAATAGCCGGCACAAAACTGATTACCAGGCTTATTACAAATAGTGCAGATAAGCAGGAAAATGTAAAACTGTTTGCAGATAGAAAAGTGATATATGAAATAGCGCTTATTATCATCGGCGGCTTACTTATTGTTAATACGGTTCCCGATTTGCTGTATCGTTTGTATAACATATCCAGCGAAAACGATCAAAACGCTGTAATATCATCAATAACAAAAGTACTTGTGGGTATTTTAACAGTGGCCTTTGGCAAACGCATTGCTGCTTTTTTTGCGAAGTAATTAGATATAAAAATCATTTTAAATAAGAAAGGCCCGAATCGGGCCTTTCTTATTTAAATCATACTATTCGAAACTTAGTTTTTCATCATCTTCAAAAACGACGCCAGTTTCTCTTTCATTTCTCTGCGATCAACTATAAAATCAAGGAA
>NZ_JBFUIA010000040.1:0-57223 GCF_056402115.1 Mucilaginibacter sp. P4_C11
GCTTCTTATTATCTTATTATTGCCCGTGCGTGGATCGGGTATCCATCTGAAATGATCGTGAAGGGATGTGGGCATATTCTTTTTTACAAAGAAAAAAACTTGAAAGCCTTTTTGACAACCGCAACCCTTAAACTTATCACCTCTTTATCAACATTTTGTTGGCAACACCTCCCGTTTTTAACGTTTCTTATGCGTCAGCCCTGGGTGATTAACGAAATGCGGAACGAAACCCGTAAAAACAGGTTTATTGGTACTTTACAAGGTAACTATATCATTACCAGCTGGCTAAACCTGCAAGGCCGCATATCTACCGATTTTACTTATCTTACTTATAACAAATTCAGCCCGCGTACCACACCCGGCGCATTGGCCGGCGAGCTGGATCAGTTTGCTCAAAAAATGGGCACAACCGAAGGCGATGCCTTGTTAACAGCCCAAAAGCAGGTAAGTCCATCGCTTAACCTGGCCTTAAGGCTTGGCGGCAGTTTTTCAAGGATAGATAACCCCGGTACAACCTCAACTTTTATCAATCTTAACGTACCCGATGTGGTAAGCCCCAACAGCTTTTCAGATAAATCGGTTGTTGAAAACCATTACCGTAAACGCAACAACGGAGCTTATGCTTTGTTAAGCATTGGTTATAAATCATACCTGTATGTTGATGCCAGCGTACGTAAAGATGCATCGTCAACCCTGCCACAAGATAACAACAGCTACGTATATCCTTCGGTTGCCGCAAGCTTTATCTTTAGCGATTTTTTTAAGATAAACCCTTCAATACTTTCTTTTGGTAAATTAAGAATATCGGGTGCAGAGGTTGGTAACGATACTGACCCGTACCTGTTAAACTTAAATTACAACCTTTATCCGCAAACCTTTAATGGTACCTCGGTAGGGGGGATAGCCAGCACTGTATTGCCCAACAAAAACCTGAAACCTACACGTACTAAATCTTTTGAGATTGGTACACAGCTAAAGTTTTTTGGCGAGCGGTTAAATCTTGACGTTTCTTACTATACCTCCAAATCACGCGATCAGATTAACCTGGTGCCGGCGCCGTTATCATCAGGGTTTGCGCAGCAACTGGTTAACGCTGGTGTAATAGGCAATAAGGGCGTCGAGATAGCATTGAATGGATCGCCGGTAGCCACCAAAGATTTTGGGTGGGAGATTAATGTCAACTTCGCCAAAAATACCAATACAGTGTTATCCCTTGCCGATGGTATTCCATATCTGTCGTTGTCTGACGCGCGCTGGTTGGGCGTATCAGTAGTGGCAAAACCGGGTTCGCCATACGGCTCTATTTTGGGCTTTGATTATCAGCGCGATTCGCAAGGCAACATCGTGCTCGATCTGCAAACGCTGGCGCCAAAACAAGCCGAAGAGCGCAGTGTGCTTGGTAAAGGCACCTGGAACTGGACGGGCGGATTGGCCAACACCTTTCGTTACAAAAACTTTGGCTTAAGCGCGGTTATTGATATTAAGCATGGCGCCGACTTGTTTTCGATGACCAATATGTTTGCTATTATACGGGGCAGCCACGTTTCTACACTACCGGGCCGGGCCGAATGGATAAAATCTGAAGAGCAACGCCAAACCGCCGGTATGACCATTGAACAATGGCGCGCAGCAGGTAAAGTGCAGGGCTACATACCACAAGGTGTTTTGCAAACCGGTACAGATGCTAACGGAAACCCTGTTTATACGAAGAACACCACAGCGGTTGATCCTTCAAACTACTGGTCGCAATTTTATAGCGATGGCAATGGTGTTGCTACACCGTTTATTTACGATGCCAGCTACATAAAAATGCGCGAAATAACGCTAAGCTACAGATTCCCTTCATCCGCAATTGCAAAACTGGGCATTAAAGATCTTACGGTTGCTGTAGTAAGCCGCAACCCATTTATTATCCATAAAAATGTTCCGAACGTTGATCCCGATTCAAATTACAACAACGGCAATGGCCAGGGCCTGGAGTATGGTTCATTACCTTCAAGAAGAAGCTGGGGATTTAACGTCAACTTCAGGTTTTAACAGGTATGTATAATTTAAGAACGAACAACATGAAAAGAACTTTAAACAAATATACGTTGGCTGCACTCCTGATGCCGTTATTGCTATTCTCGTGCAAAAAATTTGGAGATGTAAATACCGACCCAACAAAATCTGCCAACCTTGATCCTATTAATCAGCTTAACTATGTAGAGTTGAGATTTGGCGGCGATGTAACTATTAATGAGCGTACAAGTATCATCCTTACAATGCCTATGGCGCAACAAATAGGCGGCGCTTATTATACCCGCTATGGCAGCGCTTATATTGAAGACAGGCAGTACATGTCTGAACTTTGGGAACTGGGCTACCCCAATGATGTTTTAAATATTGTTGACGCCGTGCAACGCAGCACAACTAAACCCAACCTGAATGCCATTTGCCGCATTATGAAGGTTTATGTTTTTGCAAGGCTCACCGATTTATATGGCGATATTCCTTATACACAGGCAGGTAAAGCCTATATTAATGGTACAGTACGCCCCAAATTTGACACCCAAAAGGATATTTATGCCGATTTTTTTAAGGAGCTGAAGGCAGCTGTTGCCCAGCTTGGTTCGGGCAGCATCGATGATGTTAGCAACGAGCTTTTATATCATGGCAACTTAACCAAGTGGAAAAAATTCGCCAATTCGCTACGCTTGCGGTTAGCTATGCGTTTGGTGAAAATTGACAATGCAGCAGCTAAAGCCGAGGCTACAGATGCCTTCAACGCCGGGCTAATGACAAGTAACGATGACATCTGTAAACTGGATTATATAAATATTACCAATGGTTATTCAGAGATAAGGGGTAACGGTGTATCAGTAGGCATTAACCAATACCAGGACGACGGCCGCCCAAGGGTTTGTACAACGTTGCTTGATGAAATGAAGGCCACCAATGATCCGCGCCTAAACTATATCGCACGCGCATACTGGGTTAATCCCGATAAATTAACCGACAGGCTTGATGTTACAGCACAGGTAAAAGCACAAGTTGGGCTGATAGGCGTTGGCCCTGGTAAATACAATTATGACGACTTTTTAGGGCCTATCAATATCGATTATCCCGGACGTGGTACATTGTCTGTTCCAAACGGAGGGCAAAAGGTACAACTGGCCGATTTTATGGTGCGCAGCGATGCTCCTTATTTGCACATGACCTATGCCGAAGTTGAATTTTTGCTGGCCGAAGCTAATACGCGGTGGGGCCTGGCATTAGGTGGCACAGCCAAACAACATTTTGAGAACGGTTTAGAGGCTGCCTGCCTGCAACTGGGCTTATACCCAACCGGACCCACATTGAGTACAGCCGAGATCCTGAAATTTAAACAGGACAACCAGCTTGCACCGGGTAAAGAACTGCAGCAAATAGATACCCAAATATGGGCCGCGCAATTAATGAACGGACCCGAGGCATATGCCACGTGGCGGCGCACAGGTTACCCTGTTTTGGTGCCAGGTGTAACAGCCGAATCGGACGTAACTACTATACCACGAAGGTTTGAATATCCTTTAACCGAACGCGAACAAAACTCGGCAAACATTGCAGCTGCGATTACCGCGCTTGGCGGTAAAGATACCTGGACAGCACGTATTTGGTGGGATAAACAATAAACCTGACAGAAGATAACAAATGAAGATATTAAAAAATAAAGCCTTGCTAACCGTTGTTGTTTTTGTGTTGCTGAATGCCATCGGCTGTAAAAAAAGCAATGTAAAGGCCGAGGTGAAATCTGATACTACTACAACAGTAGCTGCAAATTTTAGGGTGGTAGGTTACCTTAGGTACGGAGATAACCTGCTTAACGAGGCAAAGGCTATTGATATGGGCAAAATAACCCATCTCAATGTGGCTTTCATTAATCCCGATGCCGATGGGGATTTTACCGCCGATGCCGATTTGAAACAGGTAGCCATAATGGCCCATAATAATAAGGTTCAGGTACTGGCATCTATTGCAGGCGGCACTCCGCCTGCGTATTTCAGCAAATTGATAGCCCCGGCCATGCAATCTAAATTTATTGCCGGGCTCATAAAGCTTGTTGATGATAATTTGCTGGATGGTATAGATGTGGATATTGAGCAGGAGCTTATTGATAATAATTACGAATCATTTGTTACCGCGCTTGCTGCCGCGTTAAAGGCCAAAGGCAAGCTTACAACCGCTGCCGTTGCTACGGTTTATGCCAGCAGGTATCCTGACAACGCTTTGGCTAAGCTGGATTTTATCAACGTAATGTCATACGATAAAACCGGGCCGTGGAAGCCGTCAAATCCGGGCCAGCACTCGCCGTATAGCATGGCGGTTGACGACATGGCTTATTGGAGTGGTACGCGTGGCATCGCCAAAGAAAAACTCAGTTTAGGGGTGCCTTTTTATGGTTATGGCTTTGGCACAAACGCACCGGCCGATATATCGTTCAGCCAGATTGTTGCCACGTATCCTGATGCCGTGAATCTTGACCAGGTAACAGTTAACGGCGGAGGCATAATTTATTACAACGGCATCACAACCATAAAGGCCAAAACGGAGCTGTCGATTGCAAAGGCCGGGGGCATCATGATATGGCAATTGCGACAGGATGCAACAGGGGCAAACTCCTTGCTGGGCACCATTAATACAGTGATAAAATCACACTCAAAATGATCAATTACTATTTTAAAATATTAAACATGAAAAAGATTAAGTATACCCCTATACCGGTATTTATGCTGGCAATGCTTATGGCATTTACCGGGTGTAAAAAAGATGAAGTTAAAAAACAAGAGGACGCTAATCCATATTATCCACGAATATTTGATAACCTGAAGGTGTTTGGATCAAACCAGATCATTAACGAAGGTACAAGCGCCAGTTTTTCGGGCGTGTTGTTTACACCGGCAGGTAAGGTTAAAATAAGCTGGCAGGTAAATGGCAAAGAAATGTCGGCCGATCCGGCATTTAAGTTTACCCCAACAGCGGGTGGCGAGTATACCATTAAACTGGTAGCTACTTACAACGGCGATTCAACATCGCGCCAAACCAAAGTGTTGGTGAATCCATCAACCTATACCTTTAAACCTTATACAAAAGTTGTGTTGGCCAACCTTACAGAAGATGGTACCGCCGCCGATGTGGTTTGGAGTAATATCACACACCTGGAGTACCAGGTAGGTAAAGTTGCTGCAGATGGAACCCTTGATGTATCCAAAGGAAACGTAAACCAGCATGTAAATGAAATTGTTGCTCGTGCCCACATTGCAGGCATACCGGTTATTATGGGTATCAGCGGCCACCTTTCAGGTATTGACGGATGGGCCATTTACGAAAGCAATGATTTTGGCACAGCCATCCGTAACCCAACATCTATGAAACTGCTTATCGATTCGGTAAAAGCTTACGTTGCCCGTAAAAAACTGGATGGTGTAGATATTTATATGACGGATATCAACTCTGGGAACGCGCCAGACAACATTCATGCTATAGGGCCATTTTTAACGGCATTAAAAGCGGCCTTGCCCGCGGGCGCTTTAGTTACTGTTACCGCACCAGTAAACTACCAGCATTGGGAGTACCCCGATCTTTCAAAGGCCGACTGGGTGAATATTCACGCTTTTGAAGATAATATTCATATAGGCCCGGATGCACCCGTGGGGCAATCATCAAGCTATGATTTTATGGTATCGGGCGCACAGATATGGACAGCCTTTCATTTACCTGCCAGTAAACTTGTTGTTGGGATACCGGCATTTGGTCTGCGTTACAACTCGCTTAATGCGGCTGGTAACAACGAAAGCTGGGGCTCATATGATTACATGACCTACAAAGCTATCATAGCCGCCGACCCTGCAAACGCCGGTAAAGAAAAGGCTGATATTGCCAAAGGGGTATATTATAACGGCGTTCCGTTGGTTACTCAAAAGGCTAATTATATCAATGCAAACGGCTTTAAAGGGGCATACCTATGGGCTGCCGATTATGATGCGACGGGCTCCAGTTCCCTGTTGACTGTTCTTCATCAGGCCTTAAAGTAGTGTTAAGTTAATAGTACTAAGTCTTAAGTCAAAAGCCCAATTTAAGAACTTAAAACTTTCGACTAAGGACTATCCGTCATTACAAGATTAACATAATAGTAGCATCGGTTTCTAATGCGCAAGGCAATTCAATGCTAAAGAGTAGTAACTAAAAGATTATTGAAAACAGGTTAAGAATATAATTATATAACAACATGCAATACAAACAACCTATATAATTTTTTAACAACTTAATTTACAAACACCATGAAAAAAATGTTTTTGGTACTCCTTGCAGCTGTAATGATAACAGCTTGTAAAAAAGAAAGCTCAAACGTACAATCGGCAAGTAAAGCTACCGCTGTTACAAAACAAAAAACAGTAAACAGCACTTTATCGTTTGCCGGTTATACCTGGGTTGTGAGCGCTCCGAGTGGCCAGGTAAGCCCCGGCCCCAATTACTGGAACGGATCAAATGCCTGGGTTGATGCCAATGGCTGGCTGCATTTAAAGATTGCGAAAAATGCATCAAATAATCATTGGGAATGCGCAGAGGTTTATACCACAGCAAGCCTTGGTTACGGAACTTACCAGTGGCAGGTTGAAGGAACATTAGGCTCATTTGATAAAAATATCGTTTTCGGGATGTACAACTATTCGGGTAATGATGGCCACGACGAAATGGATATCAAGATAGCCCGCTGGGGAAATGCCGCCTGGGATAATTTAAATTATACAATTTGGCCGGCAACGGGTGTTACCGGAAGCCCCGGATCTACTACTCATTCATTTACCACACCTAATGGTACTTATACAACCCATAGATTCAAGAGAACCAGCAGCAGTGTAAAACTGCAAAGCTTATATGGTTTCCAGGATGGAGATGCGAATCAATTTCAGACGGATACTTTCAATACGCCAGGCACGTCTATCAGTACACTTAGTATGCCGGTACATATTAATTTATGGCTTTTTAACGGATATGCCCCATCCGATAACCAGCCTGTTGAAGTAATTATTCACAGCTTTAAGTTTACGGCGCTTTAATTGTTGATTTTTGATAAAGCCAAGCGTTTAATCGCTTGGCTTTATCTTTTACTTTTCTGAATAGGTGGTTAATGAAGTCTCAGCATCTCCACATCAATCAACTATATTTGGATATGCGCAGTTTCTCCGTTTTGAATAACATAGGTATGTCTGCTCTCTCCCTTATGTATAGTTATTTCTATTTTTCCATCTCTTTTTTTTGCAACTTTTAAATCAAATTCGGTCCCAAAGGCATGAATATTATTTAGCGACATGGTTTTCCAGTTTTTGGGCAACCTGGGGGTACAGTTGAATTTATTTAGCCCGGTGGGCCTGATCCCGAATAGCCCTTCAATAAAAATCCGGCAGTATAGGCCGCTTTCGGCCGATAAGTGCCTTTGATTGCCTTCGGGGTAGGCTTCAACAGGGTAGGGAACGTGCTCGCCTAAAAGCCTTCTGCGCGAATAATAATGTAAAAATGTAAGTGCTTTACCTGTTTCACCAGCCTGCAAAACTCCCCGTAAGGCATATAAGGTAGAGCGATCCCAGAAAGTATCTTTTCCCTGTTCGGTAGCTAAACCATCGGCTGTCCACAGCTGGGGGGAAAATAGTGCATCGATGGTGCCTTTGCTCCGGTCAAAAATTCCCATGGCCAGGGGCATACAGATCCAGGCGCGTAATGTATTATTAGTTTCGTAGTACCTATAGGTTTTGTAATTGTTAATAGAGGCCCCGAAATATTGCTCAATATTTGTTTTTAACCGGGCGGCCTGCTGCTTGTAATCGGCAGCTATTTTGTTTGGTAAATGAAGTTGTTCACTAAGAAAAGCAGCGGAGATCAATGCATCATAATATAAACAGTTGGTAGATAAATTGGCTTTGCCGGCAGGAAACCGCCCTTCCAGTTCATCTGCATCGGATGTTACCACGCCTTGCTGGTTAATGTGCCGGCGGCTGTATTCCAGGCACCAGGTTATTAATGGCCACAGTTTTTGGGCCGAATCAATGTTTCCATAAGTAAGCGCGTATCTTGAAGCGCCATAGGCAATCATGGCCTGGTCGCCGCGGTCACCTGCACCATTCCAGGTGGTATCGCCTTCGGCAACTATGGAGCTTGGTATCGGTTTATACTGCGGATTCATATACCGGGCAAATAACCGGTAACAATTCATGGCCGATAGGTTTCCTATCCTATCGCCCGAAAAAGCAAAATAGGGGCTAACGTATTCTGCCTGGTCATTGGCCCAGATAGCGGCATAGTAGGATAGGCCACCCGGTCCGTGCATATAGCCGCTTTTGGTTTTAAAAATGCTTTCTGTAGCGCGTATTTTGGCAAAGGCAAATTCGGTATTTAGTATGCTATCGGGCGTTTGCAACTGCAGGGGACTTATTATTTCTGCTATCCGTTTTTCCCTGGCTTTTTCTTCCAAATCTGGATTCACCGAAGCTAAGGCATCAGGATGGTCGGTGGCAAGAAAGCAAATCGAAAAGGTGAAAGATTTACCCGGCTGCAATACATGGTTACCGTCATTAACCGATTTAATGATGACTGTATGTGGCGATGATTTGCTGGTAAGTGGGTCTGTTGTTATCTCCCGTTTTAACTTTTCCATCGAAACGGTTACCGGCTTATTGCTAACGTTGGTCAGCTTAAATCTTTCTATGGCTAATGGTTTATCTACCGATGGAAACAGGCTGCGCTCAATATCTACCAATCTACCTCCGGCTTGGGCGGATATGCGCATAATACCGCGCTGGCTAATGCTTTTTACCTTCAGGGGTATATCATCGGCCGCTACTCCCTGGGTGACATTATTAATTGTCAGCAGTTTATTATCGATATAGATACGGGGCAGTTCATTATCCTGAAAGGTGTGTGCTATATGGCTTCGGGTATCATCGGGCAGCATCCTGAAGGTAGGGAAAACCACCGTACGGGTAATGTTAGCTAAACCAGGCGTATCAACACGATAGCCAATCCACAGCGAAACCTTTTCGCCCGACATTTCGATATGGTCTGCATGCGGAAGCCTGCTATCTATTTTCCAGGATATGGCGCCGTTTTTTTGGATGCTCCACCTGTCATTTTGTACCGGTAAATTTTGTTGTTGTGCATAGATTGTTAAATGAGCAAACAGGATAGCTAAAATTGAAAAAAACAATTTCTTTAAAAATTTCATAAAGACGGACGATGGAAATAACGATAAGATTAATACACTTTAATGTTTACTTTTTTACCTGGTGTTACGGTTGTTTCTACAAAAGATATCATCCTGTTTTGGTTATCAGTTCCTTTTTTTGAGGCAACAACATTTCCATTGATATTAGCGCGTTTAAATGAGCCATAAAACATCGCTTTCCATTTAAATGGTTGTTTCCCTGTATTAGTAATAGTTGATTGTTGCTTGTTTATATGTGCCAAGCTGATACTGGTGTTTAAAAGAGATAAGTGATCAACGGAGGCGTTGCCTGCACCGTTAGTTTTGTAAATGGTGCCCAGCGTTTTGGTTCGCGCATCGGGAGCAATACCCATTAAGCCCTGCACAACTCCTTCAATTATACCATAGGATACTTCGGGATATTCACGCCTTGCTGTTGATGGGTTAGATAGGAATACAATGTATTCCCTTGCCTTTTCCCACTCACCAAATTTATAAAGGAGGTAAGGGTAGTAGGACATGTTTTCAACGTTCCACCGCGAAGCGGCTACGCGTTTAATGGTTTTGTTTGCTCTTACTGTGTCTTTTAAAGCATCAAACCAAAGCAGAAAGGTTTCTCCTTCCTGCATACCAAATTGGCTGTTGTTGCTGTAATAGGTATAATACTGGTTGTCTTTTTCGTTCCACCAGTCGGCCTCCAGGTGTTTCCTGTATTGTTGTGCCTTTTGCGCATAAAGTGCCGCTTCTTTAAGCTTTCCTCTTGTTGCCAAAATTTCCGAATAGGTAAGCATTCCCCGGTACAGGGCTGCAACCAGGTCGGCACCTGTTTTTAAATTCGGCACTCCTTCGGAGTAAGAAGGTAATCCGCGGCACCTGTGAAAAGCATCGTTTTCGTTGTAAGGGGCCGGCGCATTAGGATGGGCGGGCCTTTTGAGCATAGAATCGGGATAAAGCACCCAGGCGTCTATATATTCTTTTACCGTTTTTTGCTGAAAATTAACAAAAGCGGGGGCGTTAATATAATGGCTGTCGCCGGTCCAAAGGTACATCCGCCAGCTTGCATTCAAAATATCGAAATTGGCAGGCAGGTTATACCAAAATTCCTTGTCGTTCCGGTAATCATCTGGTGCCGGCTTTGCCCATTTGTTAATTTCCCAATAGGTGCACCAGTCTTTTGACTGGGATATATTAGCCGCAAACAGGTTAAACATATTGGTGTTTTGGCGGCTCAATCCTAATATCTCGGCGCCGATGCACTGGTGCGATACATCGCGCATACAAAATGCCGATCTGGGCGGAAGAGCGGATTCATACCAGGGGCCAACGGGGTCGGTATCAGCGCCTTTATAATGCAGTGCTGTTTCCTTGGCCCAGTTGAATGATTGTACAAGTTCTTTATCAGAAGAAGTAAAAGTGACCTCCTTTTCCTGGGCGATAATTTTATAGCCCGTAAAAAGGAATAAGATTAAAGCTGCTTTGTATTTAAGCAAAACCATGTTGTGTAAGTTATAATTATCAGGTTAAATGAATTGGTAAACTAAATTTGAACTGGTATGATCGCCATTTGATCATCGAATAAAACTTCGCCTGTTTGGAAAAATACTATTCTGTTCTATTCTATAAAATTATTAAATATTTTTATAGTGCCAAAATTATTTTGCAAGAATAAGCGGTGAAAAAAGAACAAATAACGCTATCATGAGTACAAGCAATATCACGGTATAATAGTGCCGGTTTTTCCAGGGTTTTATATCCACTGCATTATTAAGCTTCAGTGTATACGGAACGGGCATGGGGTATAATTTGCCAATAGCCAGCATAATACCACAGGTAACCACAAATAAAATAGCCATGATGTGAAGAAAATGGATATGCGTATCAAAAACTAACTGCGAAATGGCATAGCATACAATAAAAAAAACCAGTCCTGTTTTAGCCGCAATTGCCGGGACCTTGGTTGTAACAAAGCCCATAAACATAATGGTAAATATGGGCACATTAAAAAAGCCGTTAACTATTTGCACATAAGTATAAAAGCCGCTTTTTACAAACATGATGAGCGGGGCAATAAACATGGCAGCTAGGCAAACAACAATTTCAAATTGCTTGGCTGTTCTTAATAGCTTTTTTTCGGGCGCCTGTTTTGAATACTTTTGTAGCCAGGGCTTATAAATATTAAGCATGAACAAGGTGCTGGAACTGTTAAGGCCTGCATTAAAAGTAGTAAGGGCGGCAACAAATATCACCGCGGCAATAAAGCCAGCTATAAAAGGAGGGGATACCAGGCTGTCCAGTCGCGGAAAAACTTCGGCGGTATTATGCATTTTTGAAAAAACATGCACTGCTATAATACCAGGTATATTTAAAAGCAGGGGCGAGATCAGTTTTCCTAATGAGGCTATGGCCAAGCCTTTTTGCGAAGTTTTAAGATCTTTTGAGGCAAGTACCTGCTGAATGATATATTGCTCGGTACCCCAGTAGTAAAGATTAACCAGCAACATACCGGTGAATAAGGTGCCAAAAGGGATAGCGTCTGATGATGAGCCGATACTATTCAAGTGCTCCTTATGCACAGTAAGCACCTGGTGTAAACCTGCCTGGATATTGCCATGCCCTATATATTTTAACCCGAAGAATGGCAGCAGGATTCCGCAGGTAAAAAAGCCAATCCCAAGCAGGATATCCAGTTTGGTAATTGCCCTTAACCCGCCCAGCATCGAAAAAAGGCAGCCGATTGTTCCCATTATCCAAACCAGGATCAGGATGACCGTTGAATATTCTATTTTCCAAACGTCTGAAAAGTGAAATAAACCGTTAAAGGCCACGGCCCCGGCATATAATACTGATGGGAGTAGGTTGAATACGTAGCTGACCAAAAATATAACCGAAACCAATTTGCCAACGCCACCCCCATACCTTGCGGTCAAAAAATCGGGCGTGGTTGCTATACCCATTTTAATGTACAGTGGCATTATAAATTCCGATACCAGCTGCATGGCCAATACCGAACTTACTCCCCAGGCCATAACCGTCATGTTATTGGTATAGGTTAGCTCGTTTTCGCCAATGATAGAGGCTGTATTGATATTGGTAAACAGCAGGCCGCCGCCAACAAGTAAAAACCCCAGGCTCCTGTTGGCAAAGAATAGACCATTTAATGTACTGACCTTGGGTTTGCCAGATTTGTACCAGAAAGCAAAAGCCACTATCCCGGTAAAAAAAAGAAAGCCGATGATCATGCTGGCGTTCATAACAAAGCCTAAAGCGTATGCCTCTCAAACAGGTTCATAGGAACGGTAAGCTGTATTTTTTCTTTTGATAAAACAGCATGGCCGGCCATTTTTCCCATGTTCGAGAAATCAGCAGAAAAGGTGGTGATACCGATGATCTCTTTAGCGGGTTCATCATTATGTGATAACACGCCGAGGTCTTTACCCGGTTTAAGTTTTTGGGTTTTGCAATCGCGCATAATCTGCCATAAGGCAAAGTTGTCCAATGTAAAATATACCTTTCCCTTTTCAACAGAACCTGGAAGGTATTCTTCCTCTATCCGGCCTTTTATGCTAAATTCTTTCAGAAACTTTTTAAATGAATCTACAATCTCTTTAGGATCTAATGAATTTGCCGAATGATAAAATATAAATTCATCAAACTGTTTTATTTTGGGTGCCAGCTTTGAAAAAACAGCGTAAGATGCATCCCCAAACTCCTGGGTAATGTGGTTAAAGTCGCTGTCCAATTGTTCAAAGCGATCAAACATCAGGAATTTATTGCGGGGGATGGTCTCCAATAATTCTTTTGTTTTGGGATGCGGAATAGGAGCAACTACGTACATGCCATATTTGCCTTTTATTTGCAGCAGGATAGTTTCAAATATTTCGATATTGCCGTGATGGAAATAAGGAGTTAGCTGGACATTTTCGCCCAGTTCGTGCCTGAAATTCCGGTAAAACTGCTCTTCAAAAGTATCCAGGTTATACATCAGCAAGGCTACGTTTAAAGTTTGGCCTGTATTGCCGTTGCCTACAAAATAACCCAAACGGTTCTTCGCTTCTACAATCCCACGGCTAATTAAATCCTTATAGCCTTTCACAATGGTTTCCCTTGAAAAACCAAGCTCTTTAATAAGCCGGTTTACAGATGGCAGCATCTCGTCCTGGCCAATTATTTTTTCATCTATAGAATTAATAATCCCCTGTACAAAGCGGTCGTGCTTTGAGTAAGATGGGATTTCGGCCAGCTTCCTTATTTCTTCGAAAATTCTATCCATTGAGTACGTGTAGTTTTAGGCAAAGTAAGCAAAAAAAGGCAGCTGCTTTGCTGCCTTTTTTTTAAGCGTAGTATGTTTTAGTTGTAATTGGGGTTTTGTTTTAGGTTAGGATTAATCTGTATCTCCTTGCGGGGAATAGGATAGTAATAAAAACTGGGCACCCATGTCCTTTTTTGCATGGTAACTACCTTGTAAGTAAAGGAAGTATTTGCAGAGGAGGTTGGTGTGATGGTAATACCCAAACCATCTTTTGAACCAATTTCGGCCATGCCCCATCGGCGCAGGTCAAAGTAGCGGTGCCCTTCAAAACATAGTTCTATTCGTCTTTCATGGCGAATGGCGTCTGTTAAAGCGGCTCCGGTTGCTGTAATTGCCGGCATCCCGGCCCTGTTCCTTATCTTATTCAGGTAAAGTAATGCCTGCCCGCTATTGCCAAGGGCGGCTTGAGCCTCTGCATAATTTAAATAAATTTCGGCCAGGCGGAATGATACCCACTGACAGGCGCTATAGGGCTGAATATTAAAATTATAACTTTCATCAACCATTTTTCGCATGGTATACCCTGTTTTTGAAGCATTCCATGGAGATAAAGAGCTTTCTTTTGAATCGAGTCCGCCTTCATAAAACTGCGCGCCCCGGCCCTGAAAAGGCGATCCGTTAAACAGGATGTCTGCATAAAATCGCGGATCCCTGTTTTGGTAAGGGTTCGCACCGTTGGTAGCCCAGTTAAACGGCGTTCCGTCGGCCATATCAAAGTCTTCCACCATTTGCTCCAGTACATTGTAAGCGCTGTAGCCATTGTATCCGTTCGGGCTAAGGTCGCGATAGAGCGTATTGTACCTATCCTCCTGAACAGTTGCGTTGAATACCCTTGAAAATATTACTTCGCTGTTAAAAAAATCGGTAAAAATGGTGTTGTAGGTTGAGGAATTGCCATGCAACGAGTATTGACCCAGATCGATAACAGCCTTTGCCGCATCGGAAGCTGCCTGCCACCTGCCTGCCTCATTTCCGGTGTTATAAGTAGGGCTTGCCGCATACAGCAACAGGCGCGATTTAAGCGCGAGCGCAGCACCCAGGGTGGCCTTGCCATAGTTATCGGTATTGCTATAGCTTTTAGGAAGTATGGCAGCTGCTGCGGCAATATCAGTCAGGATAAAATCTCTGGTCTGGTCCCAGGTGGCCCTTGATTCATTGAAGGTATTATCATTAGCCGTATACACTTTGGTGATCAATGGTACCCCGCCGAAGCGCTTCAATAATTCAAAATAACATAATGCTCTTAAAAAGTGAACTTCACCTTTCATATTGTTGAGCTGTGCACCATGGCCCACGGTATCTGCCTGTACCACATTTTGAAAAAACTGGTTGGTTTTTTGGATGGTGCTGTACAAAGTTGTCCAATAATTARGGGTAGAACTGTAATTTAAAGGGAAAGAGCTGCCCTGGTTATCTGGAGTAGCCTGCCCCAGCACGTAGGTATTTTCATGGCACCAGTTAAAGTTACTGTATAACTCATCTGTTTGAGAGCCCCATCCAAAGCCGCCATCTTTAAATGCAAATACCGATTCTTTATATATCTGGTTAACAAATACCTGGATAAGGGCGGGGTCCGTCCAAACCGTATTGGTTGAAAAGGAGCTGGTTGGCTGCAAGTCGAGTACTTTTTTACAGGAGATACCTGTACACAGCAGCAGTACTAAACTGAATATATTGACTGTTTTTTTCATTGCGTAAATCATTTAAAATGTAACATTTACCCCAAGATTGATGACCCGTTGCTGCGGATAGATCCTGCCGTTATTAACGGTACCGGTAGCACTTTCAGGGTCGAACGAAGGGCCAAAGCTGTCAATGGAGAACAGGTTATTTCCGCTTACGAATACCCTTGCCGCCTTTACTTTTATCCGGGCTAACAGGTCTTTAGAAAAGCTATAGCCAAGCTCTACGTTTTTAAGGCGCAGGAAAGCATCATTGCGAAGCCAGAAAGTTGATGGATAAGCGTTTGAGCCAAAAGTGCGGCTTGTTGGGCCATTAAATGTGCGGGGGTAGGTATCATCCCCTTCTTTTTGCCAGCGGCCTGTGAAAAACTCTTCGGCTATATTCAATCCGCTTGGTAATAAAATGGCTTTTGATTTGGCCTGTCCCTGGAAAAATATAGTTAGATCGAAGTTTTTATACCGCCCGCCAAGGGTGAGGCCGTAAAGGATCTGCGGTGTGTTTGAAAGTGTAGTTCTTACCTTGTCAAGGTCGTTTATCACTCCGTCTCCGTTTATATCTTTATACCTGATATCGCCAACACCGGTACCTGTTGGGTGAGGTGAAGCATTTAGCTCAGTGGTATTCTGAAAAATACCATCGGCCTGGTATAGCAACCATGAATCAATGGGATAGCCTGTTACGCGCTGGTAAGCAGGTACATTTGCCGGCTCGGCACCGTATATCACCTTATTAACCGCATAGGTCATATTACCATTAACATTGAAAGAGAAATCTTCGTTTAGTTTTTTATTGTAGCCAAGGTCAAGCTCCATACCCTTGTTATTTACTTTACCAAGGTTTACATCGGGTAAGGTAAGCCCTGTATAATCGGGTACGGCCGCGCTTGGTGCAACCAGTATATTATTCCTTGACGAGCGAAAAACATCTACGCTGATGGAAAGCGCATGAAATAACTGCGCATCAATCCCAAGGTTGGTGGTTGTAGCCACTTCCCAGGTGATATTAGTGTTTGGTGTTGGGCCTAACGAGAAACCAGGCACCTGGGTAGCGTTGGGGCCAAAATAATAACCTGCCCCCAGATATTGTGATATCTGGCCTGCCTGAAGCCCATAGGTTTGGATGTACTGGAAGGCGTTAACCGCATCATTACCGGTTTTGCCCCATGATCCTCTCAGTTTCAGGTCATCAATTACAGACGAGTGGAAGAAGCTTTCCTGCGATATCCGCCAGGCGGCTGATAAGGATGGGAAGAAACCAAAGCGTTTGCCTGCCGGAAAGTTAGGAGATCCGTCATAACGCATATTGTAATCCAGCAGGTATCTGTCATCATAGTTGTAAGATAACCGGCTAATGAAGTTTTGACGGGCAAATTGTGTAGTTATAGAATTGTTGGTTTGGCCTACGGTGCTGCCGGCAAATAATTCGGTTACGTTATTACTTAAAAAGCCGGTACGGTAAGCATCCAGCTCGGTATACGTTTGTTGTTGCTGCTCGTAGGCTACAAATGCTTCTATACCATGCTTTTTAAATTTGTGCTCGTAGCCTAGTTTAATGTTAGCCAGCCTGCTTACAGTTTGGCTATTGGTAATGGATAAATTTGGAGGAACGGTAGAGGTAAACTCATCATAATTGCCTGTTGTTTTATTATAACTATAAGCAGGAGGGGGCAGCGCGTTAAAACCTTTATATTGGTTTGAGTTTACATCGTATGCAAAATAGCCGTCAAGATGCAGGCCTGGCGTTACCTTTGGCAATGCCCAGCTGAACGATGTTTTCGTTTGCAAAAAGTTATAATTGTTGTGGGTATAGCCCAGGTCGCCATTCAATATATATACCATACTGGTGGCAGGGCCGCCACCAATACCTACGCCGACTTTACCATTTGGATATACTGGAATCAGGTAAGGATAGGCATTCCACAACTGGCTGAATATAGCATTGGCGTCGTATCCCGGCGCTTCGCCGTTTTTGTATTCAGCGCGGTACATCACGTCCACGCCGATCTTGAAATTATCGGTAGCCGAGATGTCGATATTGGCGCGGCCATTGTCATTTTTGTAATAATCGGTACCGCTATTATATATACTGTTCTGAAACAGGTGCTGGCCCGAGATGTAATACTTTACCTTATCCGAACCGCCTCTTAACGTTAACACGTTATTGGTTTGAGTTGCCCAGTTTCTCATTACTGCTTTCCACCAATTGGTGTTGGGGTGGCCAAGCGGGTCGGTGCCATCTTTGTACTTTTGAATATCATCAGCAGTGTATTCATGCTGCTGGCCAACCAGGTCATCATATTCATTGGCCGATTGCGCAAACTCCCAGGAGTTTAACATTTTGGGGACCCGGGTAGGCTGCGTCATAGAAAAATTGGACGTAAATGATAAAGTGGTTTTTCCTGCTGTACCTCTTTTAGTGGTAATCAATATAACACCGTTTGCCGCCCTTGCACCGTAAATAGCCCCGGCAGCGTCTTTTAAAACGGTGAAGGATTCGATATCCGCAGGATCTAAGCGATTAAAACCACGATCGGGGATACCATCGATCACAACCAGCGGACTGGTATTACCCAGGGTGCCTTTTCCCCTCACCAGGATACTGGCATCATCAGCGCCTGGTTCGCCGCTCCGGGTGTTAACAATCAGCCCCGGTACAGCGCCTGCAAGCGTATTGGATACGTTAGCAACCGGCGATTTCTCCAGTTCTGTCCCTTTAATGGTACTTACAGCTCCCGTGAGGTTTGCTTTTTTCCTGGTACCATAGCCAATCACCACTACTTCGCCAAGGTTTCCCGAGGTTTTGTCTGGTGCCATGGCTAGATCTCCATTCCAGTCTTTGGTAACTGCGACTGTTTTTTTCAAATAACCGATAAAGGAGAACGAGAGCTTTGCATTGATTTCGGGAACGCTGATCTTGTAAAATCCGTTCACATCGGTACTTGTGCCTTCAGCAGTTCCGTCAAGCAAAATACTTACTCCGGGAAGGGGCTGGCCGTGTTCGTCGGTTACATGGCCAGATACACTTTTTTTTTGCTGGGCAAAACCCTGCTGGAAACAAAGTAGCAAAATAAGGCATAATACATACGTGCCCAGTTTTTTAGGTGGTACTTTTTTTTTCATAATAATTGGTTTGGTTATTGAATAATTGGTTATTCTGTTCTGTTCTATTCTTTAATAAAAGTAAGAGGCTTTTTTGATACAACCAAATGTTTTTTTTATTTTTTTTGGTGTAATGGCGGATAGGCACCCTGAAGCTTAAAAACAATACCCCAAAGTGACATAACCAACAGGCTGGTCAAAGCTATATATCACATTATCAATGAAGTATGGGGTATGCCGCCGCTGTTGAATAATTATAAAGCGATAAAATCAATTGGGTAACTGCTGGTGGCACTTGGTTGCCATTTTAGTTTGAGCCAGCTTGGAAAGCTGCGGATATTGCCTTCAAAAGTCATGTATCCAAATCATTACAAAACATTTTAGCGCGATGAACTATTTTTGCCTTAGTTAAATAGCGCGGTGAAAAGGTATAAACAAACCATACAACAATACATAGTATTATCGCTTTTGGTGATATACCAGGCTATTGGTTTTTTTCATATCGCTTATCTGCCGCGGCAAAATGATGCAGGCGGTCTGCATTCGCCACCTTCTATAGATTTTCTCCATAAAAATGGTAATGCCAACTTACCGCGGGTTCAGTTTCAAAGAAGTTTTCACTCCATTGAAAGCCGAAAGGATTTAGCTGCGCCCACCAGGACAGTGATCCTGTTTTTTGCATTCCTGCTTATTGCTGCTGCGGCTTTCACTGTTGCTAACAAACCAAACGGCACTTTGGATGCTGTATATTCCCATTCGTCCCCTTCTTACCTCAGCCTCCGCACGCTCCGAATTTGAGTTTATCTATCTTTTGAATTTACTGATCAGGTGTTAATCCGCACCCGGAATCGGTAAATGTTGTGTCAATCTCATGCCTTTTGTAGGCATTGCAGTTTTGACGCTTTCAAACCCTGTTTTCCTTTTTTCTAAATTTTAATCAGAAGGGCGGTTAAAACGTCATTCACTATAACATCAACCTGTTTTGCCATGACGCGCATACCAATAAATATTTATGGTTTAAGGCCGTTTTTATTTGCAGGCCTACTCTTACTATCATTAACCGCAGCCGCGCAAAGTAATAAGAAGAAGCAATTTCCTGTACCCGAAAATGTGCCCGATACCAGTACGGTCGGTTTCCCGATAATGCCTAACGCTACCGATGCCGGTAAAAACGGCGGGGAGTATTTAACCCTTAAACAATGTATCGATTACGCATTGATACATCAGCCGGCTTTAAACAAATCATTAATCAGTACCGCTATTGCCCGTACAACCAATTCCATCAACTTAGCAGCCTGGTTACCGCAGGTGAACGCCAATGGTAACGTGGTGCATTATATTCAGCAATCAAACGCTAATATCTCTACAAGCACCGGCACCACAACCGGCACCGGCTCTACCGGTACTGTACGCAGCAGTTACAACAATACTTTTATTCCGGAGCTGGCAGTATCGCAGGCCATTTTAAGCCCCAGCCTGTTGTATGCGGCTAAAAGCGCCCCCTTGTTGGTAAAGCAGGCACAGCAGGTTACCGATAGTACCAAAATATACCTGGTATCGGCAGTGAGCAAATCCTTTTATAACGTGTTGCTTACTTTGCAGCAGATTAATGTATTAAAGGAAGATACCGCCAGGCTTCGTAAAAATCTGCGCGATACCTATCATCAATATAAAGGTGGCATTGTGGACGAAACCGACTACCTGCAAGCCACTATCACCCTCAACAATTCGGTGGCGCAGTTAAAGCAGGCCAATGAAAATATTATACCGCAATACGCTGCATTAAAGCAACTGATGGGTTACGAGCCACAACAGGATTTTAATGTAAGTATTGATACGGCCCAGATGATGGCCGATATTCAAATTGATACCACCCGGCAATTACAATATGAAAAGCGGATTGAATATAGGCAGGTGGAAACCCAAAAAGATTTGCAGGTACAGCTTACCAATTACTACAAGTACGCTTATTTGCCAACCGTATCCGGTTTTTTCAATTACAGCCTGCAATATGCCAACAACAATTTTTCAAATCTGTTGTCAAAATCATACCCAAGCTCAATTGTTGGCGTATCGCTTAGTATTCCCATATTTACGGGGTTTGCAAGGATGCATAATGTGCATAAATCGCAGTTACAGGAGCAGCTGATCCACTGGGATGTGGTCGGCCTGAGATCGCAGCTGTATAAGGAATACACCACTGGGCTGGCCGGTTATAAAAGCAACCTGTTTAGCTTTAATGTGCAGCGCAAAAATGTGGCTATGGCCCGGCGTGTTTACTTTGTGGTAAACCTGCAATACAAACAGGGCATTGTAGCCTACCTTAACGTGATCACTGCCGAATCAAACCTGATCACAGCCGAAATCAATTACACTAACTCGCTTTTTCAGCTGCTATCAAGCAAAATTGACCTGGAAAAAGCGATGGGAGATATCACTTATTAATACTAAAAAAACCAGTCCGATGAAGCGCGTATTTTTAAATGCCATTGTTATAAGTATAGTACTTTTTGCAGCCTGTCAAAAAAAGCAGCCGCCCGAAAATACCGAAGTGCCCGTAAACCTGTACAAGGTGAAGGCAAGACGGGTTTTGTATTATGATAAGTACCCGTCAACCACCGCTGCGCTAAGCCAGGTAACCTTATTGCCGCAAGTACAGGGCGCCATAACCGGCATATTTTTTACCGAAGGAACCGAGGTAAAAAAAGGTCAAAAGCTGTACGAAATTGACAGGCGGATTTACCAGGATAGCTACGATGCCGCCGTTGCCAACCGTAAAGTTACCGAAGGCACATTGCTGCAGGCCCAGCAGGATGCCGACCGCTATGAGTACCTCAATAAATATAACGCCGTTGCCAGGCAGCTGTATGACCATGCCGTAATCACCCTTGATAACGCCAAAAGCCAGGTAAAATCGGCAGACCAGGCGGTAAGGACGGCTAAAACCAATTTAAGCTACGCCGATGTATATGCGCCTTTTGATGGCACTATTGGCCTAAGCCAGGTGAAGTTGGGTAACGTGGTAACCGCGGGTACTACCGGGCTAAATACCATCTCAACCAACGACCCAATGGCTGTTGATTTTGTGATCAACGAAAAACAGCTGCAAAAATTTGAGCGCCTGCAACAAAGCAAGCACGAACCAACCGATTCGCTTTTCACCATTCTATTGGCAGATAACTCGCTTTACCCGGTGAACGGCAAAATAGCGGTGATAGATAGGGCGGTGAATTCGCAAACAGGTGCCATCACCATCCGGCTGGTATTCCCTAATCCCAAAGGAATGTTAAGAGTAGGCATGAGTTGCGTGGTACGTGTGCACAACCAGGAGTCGGGGCCGCAAATTGTAGTACCGGGCAAAGCCGTTGTTGAGCAAATGGGCGAATACTTTGTGTATACCGCCAAAGATACCATGATGAACAACCCTAAAGCTGGTGCCGATTCGGCCAAAAACAAGATCAAAAAACTGGTGGCATTTCAGAAAAAGGTACAGGTTGGCGAAACCATTGGCCCCAACATGATCATCAAAAGCGGCATCGATGAAGGTGAACAGGTTATTGTTGATGGCGTGCAGTTACTGCACGATGGTTCAAAAATAACCACTGCCAACAAGGTAGGCCCATCGGCAGGTGGTAAAGCCCGTTAGTGGTAACGTTAAAACACAAACAAAAAATTTTAGACGAAGACATCCTATGATCGCTAATACTTTTATAAAAAGACCTGTAACGGCCATCGTGATATCTATTGTGCTGATTATTACCGGTACCGTGAGTATCCTCATGTTGCCGATAGATCAGTATCCGGATATTACCCCGCCTATTGTACAGGTTAACGGCCAGTTTACCGGTGCCGACGCGCAAACGGTTGAACAAACCGTTGCCACGCCCATTGAGGAGCAGGTGAACGGAACGCCGGGCATGGAATACATGCAAAGCAACAATACCAATAACGGGCAAATGAGCATGAACGTAACCTTTAAAATGGGTACGGATATAGATGTTGCCGCGCTTGATGTTCAAAACAGGGTGAGTATTGCTACCCCGCTGTTGCCTGCCGTGGTAAGCCGGCTTGGGTTAACTGTACGCGCGGTAAACCCAAGCATGCTCATGATGGTGGCAATTTACGCACCCAAAGGCACGCACAACATCACTTTTTTAGATAATTACACCAATATATTTATCCAGGATGCACTGTTGCGTGTTCCCGGCGTAGGTAGCATTAATCGCTTTACGGATGATTTTAGCATGCGTATCTGGATGAACCCGGATAAAATGGCCGCCTACAGCTTAACCCCATCTGATGTAATTGCCGCCCTTAACGCCCAAAACGTGCAGGTAGCGGCGGGTACAGCAGGTGTGCCGCCGCAGGCTTCCAGCCAAACTTACGAGTTAGGCATCCTGGTAAACGGACGCTTGAGTAAAGTATCGGAATTTGAAAAGGTGATTGTAAAAACCATCCCTGCTACCGGGCAGCTGGTTTATTTGAAAGATGTGGCCCGGGTTGAGTTGGGTAAATTCACCTTCTCCAGTAATTCTTTTGTTGATGGGCATAAGGCGTCTTACCTGCAAATTTACCAGGCGCCCGGCAGCAACGCTTTGGAAACGGCCAACGGTGTGTACGCGGCTTTGGCCAAATTGAAAACCAACTTCCCATCTGATGTGCAATACCGGGTGCCGTTTGAATCGGTTACGGTAGTAAAAGTTTCTATGGAAGATGTGGTAGGAACTTTACTGAAAACACTGGGTCTCGTGGCCGTGGTGGTATTCCTGTTCCTGCAAAACTGGCGGTCAACGCTGATCCCGGTTCTGGCTATCCCGGTATCTATTTTTGGTACGTTTTGCTTTTTTATACCACTTGGCTTTACCATTAATACCCTAACCATGTTTGGTTTTGTACTGGCCATAGGTATTGTGGTTGATGATGCCATTATTGTGGTTGAGGCCGTTCAGCATTATATCGATCACGAAGGCATGTCGGCCAAAGAGGCTACTTACCAGGCCATGAAGGATATTTCGGCACCGGTAATCGCCATCGCGCTCATATTGGCGGCGGTGTTTGTACCGGTAGGCTTTATTCCCGGTATAGTTGGGCGTTTGTACCAGCAATTTGCTATTACCATAGCCATATCGGTGATCATATCGGCATTTATCGCCCTATCATTAACGCCGGCTTTGTGTACGCTGTTGTTAAAACCATCGCATATTGACGCCGACGCAAAAGGCATCAACAAACTGTTTTTCAAATTTAACAGTTGGTTTCAAAGGGTAACGGACAGGTACACCGAAGGTGTTAAAAAAAGCATCAAGGCATCCCGCTTTATTGTGATCCTGCTGCTGTGCATTTGCGTGGCAACTTTCTTCCTATTCCAGCATAAGCCATCAGGCTTTATTCCATCAGAGGATGACGGCAATTTGTATGTTACGTTCCAGTTGCCGCCCGCGTCATCTACCGCAAGATCTGTAGAAGTGATGTCGAAACTGATGAAGGTTATCGGCTCAACACCGGGCGTGGCGCACTATGCGGCGTTATCTGGCTTAAACGTGGTAACCAATGCCAGTAACTCCAATAACGGCACCATTTATTGCCAGCTTGCGCCATGGGACGAGCGCAGCAAAACAACCGAGCAGGTACCGGGCATTATAGGCGAATTGCAAAAACGAATTGCCGATGCAGGGATCCGGGACGCTAACGTAGAAGTTATCCAGCCCTCACCACTGCCAGGTATTGGCACAACCGCTGGTTTCAGCTTACAAATAGAACAGCGAAGCACAACAGATAACCTGCAGGACTTTCAAAGAGTAGTAGACAAATTTGTGACCGAGGCGAATAAAAACCCGGTGATCTCCAAAGCCTTCACGTTTTATACCTCGCATACCCCTAACTACAGTTTAACTGTCGACAGGGAAAAATGCGAAAAACTGGGCGTGAACGTAGCCGATGTATTCACTACTATCCAGGCTTATATGGGCAGTTTATACATTAACGATTTTACTACCTATAACCGTACTTTCCACGTAGTGGTACAGGCCGATACGGCTTTCCGTAAAGTAGTTGCCAATATGGATAAATACTATGTGCGTAACCAGGCCGGTGATATGGTGCCTTTAGGTACCTTGATGAACTATAAACCTGTCGACGCGCCGCCGCTAATTTCCCACTTTAATATCTTCCGCACGGCCGAAGTTGATGGCGCAGCAGCCGAAGGCCATAGCAGCGGCGAAGCCATAGCCGCCATGCGGGAGCTGGCAAAAAGAGTTTTGCCAGAGGGGTACGATTATGAGTTTTCGGGACTGAGTTACGAGGAGATCAAGGCCGGCTCGACAACCATTTACATTTTCCTATTCTCCATCACCTTTGTGTTCCTGTTCCTGGCGGCCTTGTATGAAAGCTGGTCGGTACCGTTCTCTGTATTATTAGCTGTGCCGATAGGTGCCATGGGAGCTATCCTGGCATTGGTACTGGTGCCAAGTTTAACCAATAACGTGTATGCGCAAATCGGGTTAATTACGCTCATCGGGCTTGCGGCCAAAAATGCCATCCTGATAGTAGAGTTTGCCAAGGTAAGGGTAGATATGGGTGAGGAGCTCATCAAATCAACCCTGGAAGCGGTAAGCCTGCGTTTACGGCCTATCATCATGACCTCTCTTGCCTTTGTTTTGGGTGTACTGCCGCTGGTATTAGCCACTGGTGCAGGTGCTGTAGCCCGCAGAACCATAGGTTTTACCGTTTTGGGCGGGATGATAGCAGCATCTACACTGGCTATTTTCATTGTACCGGTATTGTTTGTAATCATCACCCGCTTCTCCTACGGTAAAGAAAAACTGGAGTACCTAAAAGCGCATAAAGCCGACCTGGCGGAAAAAGCCAAAAAAGTGGAGGCGCAAAACATTGATCCCGAACTGGAATATGAGATTGAAAAATCCCGTGCATTACATAAAGCTAATTAAGGATGATTTCAAATACATTTATAAAGCGGCCCGTAACCGCCATCGTAATATCGCTGGTATTGATGATTGCCGGGGTAATTTGCCTGGTTAACCTCGCGGTTGATCAGTACCCCAATATCTCGCCGCCAAGTGTATCGGTTAACGGGTCATACACGGGTGCCGATGCGCAAACCGTGGAGCAAAATATAGCCACACCGATTGAAGAACAGGTAAACGGTACGCCCGGAATGGAGTATATGACCAGCACCAGTACCAACAGCGGCAGCATGGGTATCAGGGTAACCTTTAAAATAGGCACCAACGTACATATTGCTGCGCTAAACGTTCAAAACCGTGTAGGGATAGCGGCCCCCTTGCTGCCTTCCGTAGTAAGTAAACTGGGGCTAACCGTACGCGCCAGTAACCCCGATCAGTTGATGCTGGTCGCTATTTACTCGCCAAAGCATAGCCATAATATTACCTTTTTGGATAACTACACCAGTACCTTCATCCAGGATGCCATATTACGTGTGCCGGGTGTTGGTGATGTAAGCGCCCGTACCGATAATTTTAGTATGCGGATCTGGATGAACCCCGATAAAATGGCATCCTATAGCTTAACCCCGGCCGATGTAACCGCCGCGCTAAACGCGCAAAACGTGTACGTTGCCGCCGGCTCGGTTGGTGCCCCACCGCAGGACGCTTCCCAAACCTATGAAACCGGTATTTTGGTTAACGGGATGATCAGCAAGGTGAAGGATTATGAAAATATTGTCGTGAAAAGCATCCCCGGCACCAGTCAGTTAGTGCATTTGAAAGATGTGGCCAGGGTTGAACTGGGTAAATTTACCTTTTCCAGCAATGCGTTTGTTGATGGCAACCGCGCTTCTACCATCCAGATCTATCAATCGCCGGGAAGCAACGCCCTGCAAACTGCCGAAAACGTATATGCGGCTTTGGCCAAATTGAAAAAATCGTTCCCCAAGGATGTTGATTACGTGGTACCTTTTGAATCGGTAACCATTATCAAGGTATCGATGCAGGAAGTAATTGGCACTTTAATTAAGGCACTTATTTTAGTGGCCATTGTGGTGTTTCTTTTCCTTCAAAACTGGCGTTCAACGCTGATTCCTATATTGGCCATCCCGGTATCCATATTGGCTACATTCATCTTTTTTATACTCTTAGGCTTCACCGTTAACACCTTAACCATGTTCGGTTTTGTACTGGCGATAGGTATAGTGGTAGATGATGCCATTATTGTGGTAGAGGCTGTGCAGCATTATATTGACGAGCAGCACATGTCGCCCAAGGAGGCTACTTATCATGCCATGAAAGAGATCTCGGCACCGGTTATCGCCATCGCGCTCATCCTGGCGTCGGTATTTGTGCCGGTTGGTTTTATACCGGGGATAGTCGGGCGTTTATACCAGCAGTTTGCTATCACCATCGCCATTTCAGTTATTCTATCGGCATTTATTGCTTTATCTTTAACCCCCGCGCTTTGTACCTTATTGTTGAAGCCTACCAAACCGGTAACAGATAAATCGAACTGGCTCGATCGGTTTTTCAGGGGTTTCAATCGGATGTTTGAAAAACTAACCTTTAAATACACCAACGGTGTACACAAAAGTATTAAAGGCGCACGATACATCATTGTGCTGCTGGTTTGTATTTGCGTGGGTACTTACATGCTGTTCATGCTGAAGCCTTCGGGCTTTGTGCCGGCAGAAGACGGTGGCCGTTTGTATGTAACTTATCAGCTGCCCGAAGCTTCGTCAACCATTCAATCGGTTAATGTGATGAACAAGCTCATGAAAATTGTGGCATCAACACCGGGAATCCTGCATTATACCGCTATATCGGGTTTCAATATCCTGAATGGTGGTGCCAACTCCAATAACGGCTCCATGTTTTGCATGCTCACGCCCTGGGATGATCGTACCACTCCGGCTACAAGAGTGCCGGGATTGATGAATGTTATCAAACAAAAAATCGCCAAAGCAGGAATCAAAAATGCTAACGTGGTGGTTGCCCAACCGCCACCAATCAGGGGTATTGGCCAGGCGGCCGGGTTCAGCATGCAAATTGAGCAGGGTAACTCTACAGATGATATTTACATGTTTGAAAAAGTGGTTAAAAAGTTTGTGGCAGCAGCAAAAGCCAATCCCGCTACAGCAGGCGCCTACAGCTATTTTTCGGCACATACACCAAGCTATCAGCTTAATGTGGACAGGGAAAAATGCGAGAAGCTGGGCATCAATATCTCTGATGTCTTCTCTACCATGCAGGCTTATATGGGCAGTTTGTTTGTGAACAACTTCACGTTGTACAATAGAACCTACCACGTGGTAGTACAGGCCGATACGGCTTACCGGGCGCTGATATCCAATATGAACAAATACTATGTGCGCAACTCAGCGGGTCAAATGCTGCCACTAAGTGCGGTGATCAGCTACAAACCTATAGTAGCTGCACCGCTCATTACCCATTTCAATATCTTCCGCTCGGCCGAAGTTGATGGTTCTATACCACCGGGGTACAGCAGCGGGCAGGCAATTGAGGCATTAAAGGCTTTAGCTGCCAAATCGTTACCTCGCGGATACACTTACGAATTTTCGGGATTGAGTTACGAAGAATTAAAAGCAGGGTCGACTACGGTTTACATTTTTATGTTCTCCATTATGTTTGTATTCCTGTTCCTGGCGGCTTTGTATGAAAGTTGGTCGGTACCCTTTTCGGTGATGCTGGCTGTGCCGATAAGCGCTTTTGGGGCTATCCTGGCGCTTACCGTGGTGCCAACCATCACCAATAACGTTTACGCGCAGATAGGTTTGATCACGTTAATCGGTCTATCCGCCAAAAATGCCATCCTGATTGTTGAATTTGCCAAAATAAGGGTTGATAGGGGCGAAGAGCTGGTGAAATCCACCCTCGAAGCTGTTCGCCTGAGGCTAAGGCCCATCATCATGACCTCGCTGGCTTTCATCTTGGGTGTATTGCCGCTGGTATTGGCCACCGGTGCCGGTGCCGAATCCCGGAATACCATAGGAGTAACTGTTTTAGGGGGCATGATAGCTTCATCAACCATATCCATATTTATTGTGCCGGTGCTTTTTGTTTTGTTCACCCGTTTCTCGTACGGAAAAAAACAGCTGGCCTATTTGCAGGAACATCACGAAGAGTTAATGGAGAAGGCGCGGAAAGTAGAGGCACAAAATATCGACCCGGAGCTGGAATATGATATTGCCGAAGCACATGCCCAGCACAATGAATACAAAGCATCGGGTAAAACAAAATAGCACAGTAGCAAATGAAAAACACAGAACTGCTATCGCAAAATTTACGATTGATCAATTATTTTTATACCAGGAACCTCGCCAGGGAGCTGTCTTCCATTCGGTTAAACCATCATTTTGAGGTACTGCTTATACTGGCCAAACAACCAGCGCCGATCACCCAAAATCAATTAGCCGAACTGTTGCACATCGATAAATCCAGAGTGGCTCATATCATTTTTTCGATGGAAGAAAGCGAGATCGTCATCGTAAAAACCAATCCCGCCGATAAACGTCAGCACCTGATTTCGTTATCCCCGCATGCTTTAAAATCTGTTCCATATGTGGAAATGAAAGTAAGAGAGGTAAACGAAATGGCCAAAACCGGCATAAGCGAAGAAAAGCTAATGGTTTTTATAGAAGTGGCCGAAACGATGGTGCAAAATTTGACAAAAAAGGAAAAGAAAAATCAGCAGGGTACCAATCTGTCAACTGATTCAAATAACGCCTAACACTAAACACAAAGCCATCTTAACACAGATCGTTTTTTTTGGGAGAAGGCAGCTTGCCGGTGCCTTCTCCCTTTAATCCCCTCAAAGAATCGTATAATTCAGGCTGTGGCCTGCCTCACCGAAATATGCTAAAATTCGGAATCTGCCGGTAATATCGCTTTTAGCAGAAATTCAGTACTCCCTCACACCACGCTGAAAAATAGGGTGCAAAGCAATACGAATGTTGCTTTGTCCCCTATAATTGGTCGCTGGTTCACCCTTGTCTCTCCATTTTAGGGCCGACATTTGATTTTAAATCAATAAGCAAATAAACCTTACAGTTCATGCCTTTAGACGATCGGTGTTAATCGGGAGTTAAACGAAAACTGTATTTTCTAAAACAAAACGGGAGGATCCCGGAAAGTTATTGTACTAACATTTTAGTGAATTGCCTATGTATTGGCAAAGGCTAACTATAGGTTATAATAGACAATAGCTAAATTTTGAGTATCGGTATTATCCAAACATCTATATAACCAAAGCTAAACAACCTATCCGTAAACCGGTGTAATATTAAATTATATGAGAAAAAAAGTTACTTATTTTTTAGTAATGGTGGTAATCTTGCTTTTGTCGTCGGCCATGACGGGCCAAGTAATTGCCCAAACCTTTGCAAGCCCTGGTGTCCCCTTCACCCAGGCCGACCTCACTCAGCTAAAAGCCAATATGAATACCGAGCCCTGGCTTACGGGATATAACTCCCTCAAAGGCGATTCACATTCGCAGTTGAGCTATGGAATGAGGGGGCCTTTTGCTACGGTAACCCGTGCACCCAATTTAAACAACCCGGCCTGGCTGGATGATATGATCGCTATTCATAACCTGGCGTTCATGTATGTTTTTACAGGCGATTCCACATACGCCCGTAAAGCCACCAATATGCTGGATGCATGGGCGGTTACCAACACCACCTGGGGTGGCGGAGAAAATATGCTGGATATTGGCGACCGGGTAGCTTATTTTGTTGTAGGAGCCGATATCCTGAGAAGCACCTATCCCGGGTGGACAGCCGCTAATGACACGCACGTAAACAATTATTTCCGTAATGTTTTATTTCCAACTTCCTGGTCGCCTTACCCTACAAGAGATGCTAATAAAGGGGCTCTTCAAACTGCAATAGCAATTGGTATATCGGCCTATTTAAAAGATCCTGTTTTATGGCAGCAAGCCGTTGAGGTATACCGTATGGATGCAGGCGGCGGGTTGCGGAATAGCTTACCTAACGGCGAAGTAGGCGACTCTGGTCGTGATGACCACTGGTTTGAGCAGATCCAGGCGCTTGGGTGGAGCGCCGAAGTAGCCTGGAAACAAGGGGTTGACCTGTTTGCAGAATTTGATAATCGTTTGCTTAAAATCGGCGAGTTATATGGCCAATATAGTCAGTCGACCGCCGGTACTTTATCTTTTATCCCATACGGGGCCTATGCTAGTTATTGGACCAATTGGGGAATTCCTCCCGGATTTGTTCACAGGCATCCGTTTAACAATATTATTAAAGGAGCGTATGCGCTGCGTAAAGGCATCCCAACACCATATACCGAGCAAATACGGGCGTTGGCAGGCGAAGATGGTTTTTCGTTTTTGTATTTAAAATCTTCCGATACCTCGCATGCCACACCTTTAACGCCGGTTGTTTACCCTGCCGATAATGTACAGGCGGTGAGTAACGTAACCAACCTGGATATCGGTAATACCGGGCTGGCAGGCAGCGCTTCGTTGAATAACGGGGTCTGGACAGTTAATTCTGCCGGAACTTCTACCAGTAATGCCTTCAGCTTCAATTTTAAAAAGATCAGCGGCAATGCTGGCCTGGTGGTAAAAGTTAACAGCATGTCGCTCAATACCGGCGGCTGCGGCGTCATGTTACGTCAATCGCTGGCTGCTGGTTCCGCATTTTGGGATATTTTTCTCAACGCTACAGGCGGTATCGGCAATCATTGGCAGCCCAAAGCCCCCTGGTGGTTAAAAATCGAACGCGTAGGTACGCGTATATTCGCCTACCACTCGCAGGACGGTATTAACTGGACAAATCTTAGTTGCTGGTATTCTGCAACAGGTTTCCCAACCGATTTGTACGCCGGGTTTTATACCATCTCTGGTAATGCTTCGGCCCTCAATACTGCCACGTTCAGCAATGTAGCTTATAGTCAAACTGCGCCGGCCGGCTCTCCGGATATCAGCAGTGCTACCACAGCAACAGCTACTATCAGCACACCTTTTAGTTATAATATTACCGCCGGTGCTAATCCATCTTCTTATAGTGCCAGCGGCTTGCCGGCCGGGCTTAGCCTTGATGCGGCTACCGGTATTATTTCCGGCACACCTACTGCTTTAGGGCAAAGCGAAGTTGCCATAGCAGCTACCAATGCCAGCGGCACAGGTACGGCAACCCTCATCCTCAACGTTATCAATAACCAGGCGCCCGCAGCGCCTGCTTCGGCCGCGGCATCGGTGGTTAACGCTTCGCAAATTAAACTGACCTGGGCAGCTTCGGCCAACGCTTCCGGTTATTCGGTAAAACGTTCGCTAAGCGCCGGAGGTGCATATACAACAATCCAGGCAGGGGTTAGCGGTACCAGCTTTACTGATGCTTCTCCTGTGCCCGAAGTAAATAACTATTATGTTATTACGGCCCTTACCGGGAATCTGGAAAGTGGTAACTCCAACGAGGTCTTTGCTTCAGTTCCGCCTGCGGCCCCTGCACAACCCACTGTGGTCAATAAAAACAAAGAAATTGATTTAAGCTGGACCACCGCTTCCGGAGCAGCAACCTATAATGTAAAAAGAAGCACCGTTAGTGGTGGCCCTTATACAATCGTAACCAATGTGCCGGGTACCAGTTACGCCGATGTAAATGTAAGCAACGGAAGTCCTTATTATTACGTGGTTTCGTCAGTAGGGCAAACCAAAGAAAGCACGAATTCGATCGAGGCATTCGGGGTTCCCGGGTCTGGTTTGTATACCTGGAAACCGGCAACCGAAACCGATTCATTAAAGCTGGCTTCCAACTGGATAGAAAATGCTATCCCGGCAAGCCCGGCCATCGTTATGTTCAATGCATCGGCCGATACCATTTTGACTAATGACATTAAAGGGCTTGCGGTTTCGCGGATGCAATTTAACGCTGGCGCAAATAGCTACAACATATCCGGCGATACGCTTCGTTTACGGAATGACCTGGTTAACAATGCTACAACCTCGCATACGCTGAGCATGCCCATTGTTTTGGATACTTTACTCAATGTAAACACCGTAACCAACGGTACTATATCCCTCACTGGCGGCATAAGAGGCAACGGAAGTTTGCTTAAAAATGGCATAGGATATCTTTATATATCAGGAAACAATACTTATACCGGTAATACCACGCTAAACGGTAACGGGCAAAGCTGGCCCCCTGTATACGGTATGGAGGTATCGGGCATTGGCACAGGAACGCCTTCGGCGCCAACATCTGGTCCGCTGGGCACGGGTAAAATTATTATGAATGGTGGGGCATTGTTCTCTGCAAATGGCGATGCAACCTTTTATAACGATTTTGAAATAGCTGCGGGTAAAACCAGTTATTTTTATCAAACCAGTAACGCCATAAACCTGTATGGTAAGCTTTTGGGTAGCGGCACCATTATACAGGATGGAAACGTTTACGCAGGCCTACACCTTTTTGGCGATAACAGCAATTTCACCGGTACTTTTGTATCCAAATTACGCAGCGGTAACAACCGGGTGCGTTTTGAAGTTCCCCAATCGGGCAGTGCCAATGCCTACTGGAACCTGGACGCCAACGGAAACGACTGCCAGGGTATACTGTTCTCTACAGGAACCATCCGTTTTGGTGCGCTTAGTGGGAGAGGGGCTATCCGTACAGATGCAGGGGGGAGCCCAACAATCAGCATTGGTGCATTAAACCTTAATACAAATTTTGGAGGCGTTATGTCGGGCTCAATGAACGTTGAAAAAGTAGGCTCGGGCGTACTTATTTTTAGCGGCAATAATTCATATGGCGGCGCCACAACCATCAATGGCGGAAAATTCTTGCTGAATAACGATCCGTCGTCCGGCGTATTTAACAGCGCGCTTACGGTTACAACCGGTTCATTCGGCGGAACCGGTAAAGGTTCAGGATCAGTTACTATCGGAACCGGAAGCGGAACAGGTGCGATACTTGAGCCCGGAAACCAGGCCATCGGTTCGCTGATAACCGGAGCCTTAACATTAAAATCTGATGCTACCTACAATGCCGAAATTGATTTGGGAAGTGCTGCGGGAGATAAGATAACAGCTACCAGTGTCACCCTGGCCAATTCTCCTCAATTGTCGGTAACAGGTACTGCCGGAACACTGCCCTCGGGTACATCCTATACTATTATAGATAACACCGGTACCAGTGCAATCGCCGGAACGTTTAAAAATTTGCCCGAGCTGGCGCTGATTACCGTTGGTGCATACAATTTCCGGATAACCTATAAAGGCGGAACAGGAAATGATGTGGTATTATTGGACGACCGTACCGTACCTGTTACCATTACCAGCGTTTTAACCGATACTGTTGTGGTTGGGAAGCCATTTAACTATACAGTTGGCGCTATTAAATCGCCCAATAGTTTTTCGGCAACCGGGCTTCCTACAGGGCTTAGTATTAATACCAGTACCGGGGTAATTTCCGGCAATCCTACGCAAACGGGTGTGTTTACAGTAACACTAACCGCGTCAGACGGGAACACCACCGGCACAGCAACCCTGGTTTTAACCGTTCAAAGTAATGTTGTAAGCGGGTTATTGGTTGCCGCCGGCGATGCTAAAAACATCATAGAATGGGTGCCGATATCAAACTTTACCTACAAAGTTAAGCGTGCCTCAGCTTCGGGTGGGCCTTATACCACTATTGCAAATGTTAGCACCACGCAATACACAGATGCCGGTGTAACTAACGGGAATACCTATTTTTATGTGGTTACATCAATTGACAGTACTGCCGAAAGCCCAAACAGCTTAGAGGTAGTAGCGAAACCAAATACCGGCCAAAACGACTATTATAAATTTGACGAAACTGCCGGAACAAAGGGGATTGACGCCTGGAGCGCAAACCATGCCACACTGGCAACTACAGCCAGCCGTGGTACCGGCAAGTACGGCCAATCGCTCCTGTTGGATGGTACAGCTAATTCATATGCCACCCTTCCGTCGGGTATTATGAGTACGCTAAATGATTTCACCATTTCTACGTGGGTAAGAATGGATGCTATTACTACCTGGATGCGCGTATTCGATTTTGGATCGAGTATTACCCAATATATGTTTTTAAGCGTTCAGGCGGCCGTGGTAAGCGGAAAATCAACTGTGCGTTATGCGATTAAAAACGGATCGGCTGCCGAGCAGAACTTTAATTTTAATTATACTTTTCCGCTCAATACCTGGACAAACCTGGCCATAACACGGTCGGGCAGTACCTGCACCATGTATATCAATGGCGCTTCGGTAGCCTCATCTACAGCTATCAGTATCAAGCCATCGGCCCTGGGTGCTACAAGCGCCAATTATTTAGGAAAATCGCAGTTTTCTGCCGATCCTATGTTCAAGGGCTCGATAGATGGGTTTAAGATATACAGCCGGGCATTAAGCGCCACGGAGATTGCTGCCGACCTGCTGGGCGATCAAACCATAACTTTTAATCCAATTGTACAAAAAGTAATGGGTGATGCCGATTTTGCACCGCCAGCTACCGCATCTTCCGGTCTTGCTTTAACATACGCCAGTTCCGACACTACAATCGCATCAGTTGTTAATGGAAATATTCACATTAAAGCTGCAGGAACAGCTGTTATTACCGCTTCGCAGGCTGGCAATACAAGTTATAAAGCGGCCACATCGATGAATCAAACTTTAACCATAGTTAAAAAAGCTCAGACAATAGCTTTTAGTACTTTAAGTCCTAAAACTGTTATCGATACTGATTTCTATGCAGGCGCAGTAGCAAGCTCAGGCCTGGTGCCATCTTATGTAAGTGCTGATACCACAGTTGCCACCATTGTAAATGGAAAAATTCACATCAAAGGTGCAGGTACAGTAAACATCACCGCTTCGCAAACCGGGAATGCTACCTATCTTGCGGCAAGTCCGGTAAGCCAAAGCCTTACGGTAAACAAACTGGCCCAAACAATTACGTTCAATGCCCTGCCTGCTAAAAGACCAGGTGATGCTGATTTTAATGTTACCGCCACCGCATCATCGGGCCTGCCGGTAAGCCTTGGCAGCAATAATACGGGTGTAGCAACGGTAACAAACGGATTGGTTCATATTACTGGCACCGGCACAACTATTATTACAGCCAGCCAGCCCGGCAATGCAACTTATAAAGATACTAAGCTTAGCCGGACGTTGACGGTTATCCCGCTTAACCTGCAGGTACAATACCAGGATGGCGATGCCGGGCAATTAACCAATAACATAGCCCGCCCTTACCTGAAAGTAGTGAATGCCGATTCCGTTGGTGTAGCCTACAGCGAATTAACCATGCGTTACTGGTTTACGGCCGAGAATTATGCCGGCATTAATACCTGGATAGACTATGCCCAGCTGGGGAACAGCAATGTAAAAATGAAATATGTTCCGTTGGATCAGCCACGGAATGGTGCCCTGGGCTACATCGACTATAGTTTTGCCCTAACAGGCAACCTGGGTGCCGGCGGTAATACCGGGCAAATCCAATCGCGGTTTGCCAACCAGGACTGGGGATTATTGAATGAGGCGGATGATTACTCTTACCAAAGCAATACCGGCAGCTATGCTAATAACAACCACATTACGCTTTACCGCAACGGGATGCTGATATGGGGAACCGAACCGGCAGCCGTTACCCCGCTTACCAGCCTTAACGTGTTTTACCAGAACCAAAACACCGGTACCAGCGGCAATGCCATCAGCACCTACCTGGCCATTAATAATACCGGGAATGTACCGGTAGCTTTTGGCGACATTACTGCCCGTTACTGGTTTACCAAAGACGGCACGCAGAGCCTAAACTACTGGATAGATTATGCTAAAAAAGGTAGCGGGAACATCAGCGGTAATTTTGTATCATTAGGTACTGCGCTTACCGGGGCCGATACTTATTTGGAGCTTGCGGTAAATTCCTCAGTGGGCACCCTTTATCCTTTAAGTTCATCGGGCAATATCCTGTACCGTATCGTCAAAGCAGACTGGTCGAACTTTAATGAGCTGAATGATTACTCCTACCTGGCCAAAGATGTGATGAAGGAGAATAACCACATTACGGTTTATTATAAAGGCCAGCTCATTTACGGGACAGAACCTTCAGCAGGCTCCATGTCATTCAAGAGCGCCCCGCTGGCCTTAGCTCCACCGCAGCGCGACATAATTAACGAAGGAATTGTAGTACACCAGGGCCTTTCGCCAAATGGGGATGGTATTAATGATGTGCTGATCATAGACGGATTAACAGCCTACCCCGATAATAAATTAACGATCATGAACCGCAGTGGTGTTAAAATATTTGAAGCAAAAGGCTATGATAACAGCTCCAATGTATTTAACGGCCACTCCAGCATCAGCGGTACCATGCAGCAACCCGGCACCTATTTTTACACGCTGGAATATAAGAAAGGCGAAGAAAATAAACATAAAACCGGTTTCATCATCATTAAATACTGATAACGCGGCATGATGCGGGATATGAATAAGATTGATAACAACAAGTTTTCCCTGCTTGTTACATTAAGCCTGTGCCTGTTACTTATAGTAACAGGCCACAGTGCTTGTGCCCAGCAGCAAGCCTTTAGTTATACCCAGTACATTGATAACCTAACACCCTTTAACCCGGCCTATTCCCTTTTGGATAAAGCCGGATCGATCCATACCCTGGCCCGTAAACAGTGGGTGGGGATAGACGGAGCGCCGGTAACCTACCTCATCAACGGAAACCTGCCTATCGAATCTATTGACGGCGCAGCCGGATTAATTGTGTTTGACAACCGGCTGGCAATAGAACACCAGACCGAAGTAAATGCCTATTTTGCAAAAGGGATTCAACTGGACCCCTACAGTTATTTAGCGGTATCTATCAATGGCGGTATCCGTAACTATACGGCCAATTATTCATCATTGGATTCCAACGACCCCACCTTCAGGAATGATGTGCGGGGAACCAAACCTAACATTGGATTTGGCGTAATCTATTATACCGACTGGTATTACCTGGGAATCTCGGCGCCCGAGCTTACCATAACCAGTTTGGGTACTGCATCTATACAAAACAATTCCAATTTCAGGAGCCACTATTACTTTTCGGGAGCATTGCTCACCAATATCAGCGAGGATATTAAATTTAAACCGGCAACATTGGTTGCCTACGCCAAAGGCGTGCCGCTTGTGGTTAATGTATCCGGCACGTTGTACATGAAACAGGCATTGGGCATTGGCATCAACTACAACACCGATAACGCAATGGCCTGCATTGTTACCATAAATATGAATGCTTTCCATGTAGGCTACAGCTACCAGTTTGGCACCTCATCAGCCAATTTGGGCGGCTTTAACAACGCCACGCATGAAATATCCATTAGTTACCGGTTTGGCAATGGGGCGGCATCCAATCACAACCTGCTGTAACTACAATTCCCGGCAATCTCATTTTTTAGCCTGAATTTTTTTCCGGGATGTTGTACTCACACGTGAAAGGCTAAATTTAGTGTTAACCATGATTGAATATAAGATATTGACTATCAAATACTTGAAAGTATTTTATCTGAAATGTGTTAAGTTATGTTAACCCACTTAAGATGCGTTTGCCCCGTTAAAACATATAAAAATATGATATGACAAAATTTTTAACCTTATTTGAACTAAAGTAAGCCTTATTGCCTGGCGCCCAAATATTGGGGGCCAGGCAATAAGGCGCGCAAAAAAATACACAATGAATTCAGGTATCGATCAAGGTAAGGCTAAAAAAATAGGACTGGCACTTTCGGGTGGCGGTGTAAGGGGCGTGTCGCATTTAGGTGTAATGCAGGCGCTAACAGATTATGGTATTAAATTCTCGCATATATCGGGCACAAGTGCAGGAGCAATAGCCGCGGCTTTTTTTGCCGGGGGATATGCGCCAAAAGAAATATTGCAGCTGATTAAAGACAACAGCCTGCTTAAACTTTTGCGCCCGTCTTTTGGTGGCGATGGGTTGATCTCGATATTAAAAGCCCGGTTTTTAATATCAAAATATATTCCGCATAATTCCTTCGAAAATCTCCAAACGCGCATCACCGTCTCCGCTGTCGACCTGGGCGAAGCAAAGCTGGTTTACTTTACCGATGGCGAGCTGGACATGGCGGTTTTGGCCTCGTGCTGCTTACCCGGAATTTTTAAGCCTATCACAATCAACAACCGGATGTATATAGATGGCGGTATCCTGAATAATTTCCCTGTCGAGCCGTTAGTGGGTAATTGCGACCTGATCATTGGATCATCGTGTAACCATTTACCGGTGGTTACCTCTATCAAATCATTTGGTAACCTGGTTGACAGGGCCGCCATGATAGCCATCAACTCGGGGCTTAACACCCACAAAATGTTGTGCGATATAGTTATTGAGCCACACGATTTAGGTGGTTACGGTATTTTTGATACCGATGCAGTGGATGAAATTTTTATGATAGGCTACGAAGAAGGTTTAAAAACCATCAACGGCAACGAAAAGCTAAAGGAACTTATCCCGGCGCAAAAAAAGTAAAACATGTCGCCCCAAAACAGGATAAGCTACCCGGTGATGAGTAGCTTATCCTGTTTTATATAATAATCAATTGGGAATTATCAAAACAACTGTCAGATGTTCCCCAGCCTGCAAACTGAAAACCGCCAACTGCATCAAGGGAACTTAACCCCATTATAATCTGATATGTTTACCCGCGGTATAGACGAATTGTATTTATCGTTAATGGCTTTGATAAATTCATCGGCCACTATAGCATAACCGCGTGGTGTAAGGTGCACCCCATCCAGCGAGAACAGGCCTCCGCTGATATAGTTGGAATTAACACTTACCCCGTCAACCACCATTCCGTTCTGTTTTATATTTCGCAGAAAAGTGTAAGCATCAAAAATAGCCAGGCCTTTTGCTGCGGCTATCGTTTTTATGGTATTGTTATATGATGTAACATAATCTTCGGTAAGGATAGCCTCTTTTTCATCAAGTACATACTGGTTATCTATTGGCGTATAAGGGGTTAAGCCGTAAGGTAAGTTACCATAAGGTGTTGTAACCAGCTGGCCAATTTTGCTTGTCGGGAAGGTAAGCACAATAAGGTCATTGGTTGTTGCCGCTCGTGGCGCATAAGTACTACCCGAAACCAGTGCCTTGATATAAAGCGCCTTGGCAGCCGGGTTTGCTTTTTGAACTCCTGCCAGTATTGCCGAAACGGTAATGGTATTAAAATAAGGTATAGAAGTTACATCGGGTATCGTCGCAACTACGCCTTTTTGCCCTTTGGAGGTAAGGGTAGTTATCAATACGTTATACAAATAGGCAAATGTATTTTTATCTGTCAATACATCGCCGGCACCGCCTGATGTAGCATAACTTAAAGCATCATTGTTCCCCAGCCAGTTTGAGAAGAAGGTGAACGGTTTTGCCATAACAAAATCAAGATAGGTGGTGGAGTTTGTTGGCGGATTTCCGGGCAGCAGGCGCTCAAAATACCCGTTAAGGTTGCCGTAAGGTGCATAGGTGATGTGCAACAGTTTAATACCCGGTACGCCGTAGTTATTAATATCGCCCGAGTATTTGGTATATAAAATAACGTTACCAAAACCCGGAACAGTTACCTGCCCACGAATGCCCAGGTTTGTGGTAACCGCGGTAGTTATTGGCGTACCATCCGCATTAAAACTGGTTAACGATAAGTAACCCGATCCGTTTGATTGGGCGGTGCTGAACAAGGGTTGGGTAAATGCGCCGCCGCCCACTGCCTGCATTTGTTTACCAATGATGCTGGGGTATGATACCTGCTGCCCTGCCAGGTATAAGCCACCATCGGCATAGCCTGCTGTAAGTGAATTGCCTACCGATATGTACCTCGAGAAATCGGCCGAGCCGGCAACCGGTTTTGGAGCATGGATCTCGGGCTTGCAGGCGCCTAATAAAAGTAAGCCTGCAATAATATAAATATGCTGTTTAAGTGTTTTCATGTATTAATTTCTTTTAAGAATTACCAGTGATAAGCCAATGAGATACCTGGGATATATACATCAGTTTTAAATGTTCCCGATAGCTGCGATTCGATATTGGTTTGGGTACGCTGCATCAGGTGTTCATACTCAAACGAGATATCTATATCCAGGTGTTTGGCTAATGTATAACCTAAGCCCAGTGTGCCATAAACGCGGTTGGCATCAGGTGCTTCGGGCGTTACATAGCCATCTGCAACAGCTGTGCTGGCGTAGCCTCCGCCGAAACGCAGGGCAAGCTTATCTGTAGCTTTGTATTGTGCGCCGCCACGCAAACTAACAGCCTGTTGATAATTCCTGGCCGAGTGGGTGTCTTGCAAAGCCGCTGTATTGGTTTTATAATCAAATGATAATGTTTTATAGGCATCCCAGGCAACCAGGTTAACATCAAGCGCCAGGATCCACTTATTACTGGGATAAAACCCAAAGCCGATAGAATTGGTGGCCGGTAACGGAATGGTTGCAGTAAACGTATTTGGCTGCGGGAAACTGCTTTGTATTGATGTAGGTACTTTAAAAATGGCATTACCATTGGGAATGGTGGTATTCACCTGCGAACGGTGAGTTATCCCCACGGTAATACCCGATTCTGTTTTGATATATATACCGGCATTCCATCCGTAGCCTTTTCCGCTGCCTTTTAATTCGGCCTGGCCTGGTTCACCGGAGCTGTTTGCCAGGGGAATAGCACGCGTAAGGTCAACACTGCCGTGGTTATAAACAAAACCACCGCCAATACTCAGGAAATCGGCCAGTTTAATGCTTAGTGTAGGTTGAAAATAAATAGCTTTCAGATTAAGGCTTTCCAGCACGTATTTACCCTGCCAGGTATTGCCCCAATCGGTTAAACCGCCAAAGGGTGTATAAACGCCAAGCCCTAATTTCCAAAAAGACGACTTAGGACCCCAAACAGCATAAAACTCAAATGGTGTTGCAACTTTATTCAAGGTTCTGTTTTGAGTTGATGTGCCGGCCGGATTAAAATCAGATTTGAAAAATAATGGGCTTATGCCGCCCTGTATGTAGTTTTCTGGCAGCATGGCTACTGCACCGGGGTTAAAAAATACAGATGCGCCATCCTGAAGGGTACCCACCCCGGTATGGCCCATACCTATTTGCTTTTGCCCTTCCAGGTTCACCTGGAAACCCTGGGAAAAAGCCGTTAACGGTGCTATAAAAAGCATCAGAAGTAAAACTTTTCTCATAAAAATATAATTGGTTACAATAGGCAATTGCATGTAGATTACAATTGGCGGCTATCGGGAATAAAATTAGTTTGGATTGAAAAGAAAAAAAGGGCTATAATGCGGAGATATTAGTCAAAAAGTCGGATAACGCCTATATTTAAGTTAAGGGGCAAAAAATACTGTAAAACTTTCGCCGTTTTGGGGCCTTTTTTGAAAAATAGAAGAATTAAATAATTATAATTAAAACATACATGAGCAATAAGGTTGGACAATTAAGCTTATCAAAATTTGCCGATCTATATGCCGACAAGCTGGCCGGCGCTGATTTTTTTGTTGTTGACGAAAAACAGCTGTTAAGTTTGAGCGAATACCCATACAGGTCGGATGGTTATATAATAGGTATTTGCACACGCGGCACGGCCAAGGTTGAAGTTAACCTTCAGGTATACGATGCCCGGCCCGATGCCATGCTTTTGGCAACCCCTTTTCATGTTTTACGAATTTATAACAGCAGCGATGATTTTTTGTGCCGTTTTGTTGTGTTCAGTAAAGCCTTTTTAACAGAAAATAGCGTCAATAGCCATTTTTTGGAATCATTCAGTTATTTTAAAAGTGCGTCTATCCCGGTAATTTACCCGGATGATGAAGATGCCAGGATGATACTGGAAATTTACCTGTTGATCCAGAAAAAGTTAGAACGGGAGGGGCACTCATATAATGTAGAAATATCCCGGAGTATTTTAATGACCCTGCTTTATGAAATACAGGCCATTTACGAAAAGCAGCACATCATCATAAAAGGTAAGCAAACCCGGAAACAGGAACTGAATGTACTTTTCCAGAACCTGATTTTCCATCGTTATAAAGAACATCGCAACGTGCAGTATTACGCCGATGAACTTTGTGTATCTCCTAAACATTTAACAGAAACCGTTAAAGAAGTTACCGGCAGAACCGCCGGCGAATGGATAGACGATGCAGTAATACTGGAGGCCAAGGTATTACTAAGAAACCATGACATTAGCGTTGCCCGCGTGGCCGAAGACATAAATTTCCCAGATCAATCGTCTTTTGGCAAATATTTTAAGAAACATACCGGCATGTCGCCGTCCGATTATAGGGCGGTATCGGGGCATTAAGTTGATTGGCTGATTGGGTTGGATTGGGTTTATTGAGTTGAGTTCAATGAAAATCCTGAAAATCTGATAAATCTGTTTAATCCCGGTTCAGACATGAAACTGCTGCGCAACACAACACTCACAATCAACCCAATCCAACCCAATCAACCACTCACCCCACCCCAATCCGACTTTTTGACTAATATCTCCGCATTGCAGCCCTTTCTTTAGTTTATCATCGCTGCTAATTTTACTCCTGATTATAAAACCAATTGCTGCCCTTTAAACCGGGGCGCTTGTTACATGCTGATAATTACTTATATAACATAGTGATTAGTATAATCGGCTGAATTTTAAAACGGGACCAAACACAACCATTAAATACTTATTTATGAATGCCACTGAACCAATGAAAGCCATAAAAGGAGGCGAGTTTCTGATCAGGGAAACTGCTGTAGACAGCATTTTTATTCCTGAAGAATGGAATGAAGAGCAGTTGATGATTGCCGAAACATGTACCAATTTTCTTGCCCAGCAGGTAACCCCCAACCTGCAACGTATTGACGAGCAGGAGGAAGGGTTAATGCGGCATTTAATGGACGAGGCCGGCGCGCTTGGCTTATTAGGCATATCGGTACCCGAAGAATACGGCGGCTTTGGTAAAGATTTTAAAACATCTATGCTGGTTACCGAGAAATTGGGGGCCGGGCATTCCTTTTCAGTGGCGTTTTCGGCACATACAGGTATAGGCACCATGCCTATATTATATTATGGTACCGAAGCGCAAAAACAAAAATATGTTCCTAAACTGGCAAGTGGCGAGTGGAAAGGCGCTTACTGCCTAACCGAACCATCTGCGGGCTCGGATGCCAACTCGGGCAAAACAAAGGCGAAGCTGTCTGCTGATGGTAAACATTATCTCATCACAGGTCAAAAAATGTGGATCACCAACGCGGGCTTCGCCGATGTATTTACCGTTTTTGCCAAAATAGATGATGATGAAAACCTGAGCGCCTTTATTGTCGAAAAAGATTTTGAAGGTCTTTCGCTGAATACCGAAGAGCACAAAATGGGTATCAAAGGGAGCTCAACCCGGCAGGTATTTTTTAACGATTGCAAAGTACCGGTTGAGAACCTGCTTTCCGAACGCCAGAATGGATTTAAGATAGCGGTTAACATATTAAACCTTGGCCGTATCAAATTAGGTGGCGGTACAGTAGGGGCTAGCAAGGATGTGATAACCGCATCAGTACGTTATGCCAATGAACGCGAACAATTTGGCCGCTCTATTTCAAAGTACGGGGCTATAAGATACAAGCTGGCCCAACAGGCCATCCGCACCTATGCTTCAGAATCGGCTGTTTACAGGGCCTGTCAGAATATGGAGGAAGCTACTGAAATGTTAATGGCATCGGGGCTTGATGAAACCAAAGCTAAATTAAAAGGAACAGAGCAATATGCTATAGAAGCGGCAATCCTTAAAGTTCATGCATCAGAAGTTTTGGATTATGTAACCGACGAAGGCGTACAGATTTACGGGGGGATGGGATACAGCGCCGAGGCACCAATGGACAGGGCGTACCGCGATTCGAGGATCAACCGGATTTTCGAGGGAACTAACGAAATTAACCGCTTGCTAACGGTTGATATGATGCTTAAACGTGCCATGAAAGGCGAACTTGACCTGATGGGCCCTGCCCAAAAAGTAGCAGGCGAACTGGTAAGCATCCCCGATTTTGGTGCAGCTGAAGATGACGGCCTGTTTGTTAAGGAAAAGAAATACATAGCCAATTTTAAAAAGGCCATATTGATGGTAGCAGGCGCGGCCGTGCAAAAACTGATGACACAATTGGGTAAAGAGCAGGAAGTGCTGATGAACCTGGCCGATATGCTGATAGAGCTTTACGTGAGCGAATCGTTGCAACTGCGGGTAGAAAAACTGGTTGGTTTAAGAGGAGAAGAAGCTTGCAAAGAACAGCTGGATATCATGCGCGTATATATTAACGATGCAGCAGAACATCTTGCAAAAGCCGGCCGGGAGGCGTTAAACTCGTTTGCCGAAGGCGATGAAAGAAGAATGATGCTGATGGGACTTAAGCGCTTCACCAAAACAGAAGATTTTAATACCACCCAGGCACGCAGGAATGTTGCAGCAAAACTGATAGCCGAAAATAAATATTGTTTTTAAGCCGGCGAAAGCCTTACGAAGTTTTCAAAACTTCGTAAGGCTGGGATTCTGAGGGAGGAACGACGTCTATCGCATTGCGGCGACGACTCACCCCGACATCGCTACGCTTGTCACCCCTCTCTCCGCTTCGCGCATAGAGGGGGTAAATAAAGAAAAAATGAGCTTCACCCTCTTTGCGGCTTTAGCCGGAGAGAGGGTCGGCCAGCGCAGCGTAGCCGGGGTGAGTCGTAACCAGCGTTCAACCGAATGTTCATGTAAATCCTAACACTTCACGGGTAGCCCGCTCCCCATTTTAACAACATCAAGCTAAAAAATAAAAATCTAATAATGAAAGTATTAGTTTGTATAAGCCAGGTACCGGATACCAGTACTAAAATTGTATTAAAAAATAACGATACCGCCATCAGCAGCGATGGTGTTACTTACGTAATTAACCCTTACGATGAATGGTATGCCCTCATCCGGGCAATTGAACTAAAAGAAACAGGTATAGCTACCGAGGTTCACCTTGTAACTGTTGGTTCTGCCAATGTCGAGCCTGTGATCAGGAAAGCCCTGGCATTGGGTGGCGATGAAGCCGTCCGCATTGATGTCGATAGCAATGATCCTTACGAAACCGCCGGTCATATAGCGGAGTATGCTGCCGGGGGCGGTTACGACCTTATTTTATGCGGCAAAGAATCTATCGATTACAATAATGGTACTACAGGCGCTATGTTGGCCGGATTGCTGGATATCAATTACATTGGTTTTGCAACGGGTATACAAGTGGAAGGTAATACGGCAGTGGTAACCCGTGAAATAGAAGGCGGCGAGGAAACCGATGCCTGTAACTTACCCGTGGTAATATCCTGCCAAAAAGGTGTTGCCGAGGCGCGCATACCCAATATGCGTGGTATAATGGCTGCGCGTACACGTCCGTTAAAGGTTGTTGTGCCTGCAAAAATAGCACCGCTTACCCAAATATTAGCTTATGAATTACCGCCGGCCAAAGTCGGGATTAAACTGGTAAGCCCCGATAATATGGACGAACTGGTAGCATTGCTGCATACCGAAGCCAAAGTAATCTGATAGCTGATTTTTATTGTCCGGTTACCTGTACCGGGCATTTTTCAAACCAAAAAACTTAAAAAAATGTCTGTAATTGTATTGATAGAACATACCGGGGGAACGATTAAAAAGAAAAATTTTGAGGCGCTACACTATGCCGCGCACATAGCTAAACAAACGGGTACCACGGTAACTGCCCTGGTTTTAGGCACCGTTACCGCTGCCGAAATGGAAGGCCTTGGCGAATATGGCGCTCAAAAAGTATTGCATGTTGCTGATAGCCGTTTAGATGAACTGCATGCACGGGCTTACGCCGGCGCATTGATAGCCGCAGCGCAAAAGGAAGGCAGTAAAATAATTGTAACGCTTCATGATATCGGTGGCAGGATGGTTGCACCCCGGGTGGCCGTGAAATTAGGGGCCGGTTTGGTGGCGGGTGCATTGTCGTACCCGGATACCGAAAAAGGATTTGTGATTAAAAAAGCCGTATTCTCGGGCAAAGCATTCGCCTATGTGAATATTTTAAGCGATGTAAAGGTAATTATGCTGATGCCGAATACTTTCCAGGCGGTTAAAATTGAAGGGAAAGCAGTTGTAGATCAATTGGATGTAAGCTTTAGCGAAGAAGATTTTGGCGTAAAAGTGAAAGCAGTAAATAAAGTGACCGGCGAGGTGGCGCTTGCTGATGCCGAACTGGTTGTCTCAGGCGGTCGCGGCATGAAAGGCCCCGAAAACTGGGGCATACTGGAAGAGCTGGCAAAAGAACTGGGGGCTGCCACAGCCTGCTCACGTCCGGTGGCCGATTCGCATTGGCGACCACATCACGAGCATGTTGGCCAAACAGGCGGTACAGTTCGCCCTAATTTATATATAGCGGTAGGCATCTCAGGCGCTATACAACACCTGGCGGGTGTTAACGGTTCAAAAACCATTGTCGTAATTAACAAAGATCCCGAAGCTCCTTTTTTTAAAGCAGCCAATTACGGTGTTGTGGGGGATGCAATGGAGATTTTACCAAAGCTGACGGCCGCCGTCAGGAAGTTTAAGCAACAGCACAAATAAAATAATAGGGTTATGGAATTTTTTTATGAAGGCCAGGTATTATGGTCGCAAATAGATTCAAACCAGCACATGCGGCACTCTGCTTATGCCGATTTTGCAGCGCAGGCGCGTATAACCATGCTGGAAAACCTGGGTTTAAAACTCCCCAAACTTTACGAATATAAAATAGGGCCCGTACTGTTCAGGGAGGAATTGATTTACCTGCGCGAGATTGGGATTAACGACCTGATCCGGGTAAGCTGCGAACTTGTAAGCTCGCGGCCCGATGGTTCCCGCTGGTCGATAAGGCACGAGTTATACCGCGGCGATGGCGTTAAAGCCGCTATAGTAAATGCCGAAGGTGCCTGGATAGATATGGAAAAACGCAGGCTTGCCATATTACCCGCAGAACTAAGCCAGATGTTTATGAATGCACCCCGGAGTAGTGATTATATTGAAGAACGCAATACCGCCAGCAACCAATAATTTAACCATGACTGATTTAAAAGACGCCTTTGAAAAAGCGGTTGCCGAAAGCAAGCAACTGTCATCGAAACCGGATAACGAAACACTGTTAAGCTTATATAGCCTGTACAAACAGGCAACAGAAGGCGATATTAATACCCAAAATACCCCAGGTATGTTTGATTTTGTGGCCAAAGCAAAATATGACGCCTGGCTAAAACTGCAAGGTATGGCGGCCGATGTTGCGATGCAGCTTTATATTAATTTAGTAGCAACCCTGAAAGGCGGATAGTCTTGAGTTGGAAGTCCTAAGTCAAAAATGACACTTCCCACTTAAGACTTCCGACTTAGGACTTCTGACTTAGAACTTCCGACTTAATATTATTTAGTAACGCAATTATCAAACAAAAGAGGCTAACTTTAATTTCCGAAATATTGACAAATGTTTCCGTCGTTTAGACCTTTGTTAAGCGCCGCATAAGCTGATATTTGTTATTATAAACCATCCCGTTAATTGGCGGGGCTAAATTATCTTAATCATTTTATAATTCTACCTGTTTCTTTTGAAGAGACGGCTTCTGATGCCGGGATTGCTGTTTTGTAAATCTGAAAAGCATGGATATGCCTTAAAAAAAGAGATGGTCTTTTTGTAAAAAATAATACCTGAAGCGATGTCTGTATCAAAAAAACAACCTATCCGTTTTGCACTAATCCTGCTAACTCTGTTATCGGTAAGCGTATGCGTAAAAGCACAGGCAGACAGAATTGAGGGCATGTGGTATAATGATGTAAAAAGCGCCAAAATCCAGATCACTAAAGAGAGCAATGGTAAGTTTTATGGCAAGGTGGTGTGGCTTAAAGAACCCCTTAAAAACGGTAAACCAAAAGTTGACGAAATGAACGTTGACGAAAAATTGCGTACAAGGCCCCGGTTGGGTTTACCTGTATTGGCCGATTTTGAAAAAGACGGCGACGACAAGTATACAGGCGGCACTATTTATGATCCCCTGAACGGTAAAACGTACTCCTGCAAAATAACCTATAAAGGTAAAACCTTAGATATCCGCGGCTACATAGGCATTTCGCTGTTTGGGCGTACAACTACCTGGTCGCGGGCCGAATAAATTAAAAATTTAATAAACAAGCTTTACTGATGGATGCTAAACGAATTATAAAAAAAGTTGCAGTACTGGGGTCGGGAGTGATGGGCAGCCGAATAGCCTGCCATTTCGCAAATACCGGCGTACAGGTGCTGTTGCTTGATATTGTACCTAAAGATGCCCCGCCGGACGATAAAAAGGCCCGGAATAAAATTGTTAATGATGCGCTGGATTTTGCCTTAAAATCCAATCCATCGCCCATTTACCTTAAACCATTTGCCAAACGTATCACTACCGGGAATTTTACCGACGATATGCCCAAAATTGCCGAGTGCGATTGGGTTATCGAGGTAGTTGTTGAACGGCTTGATATTAAACGCCAGGTATTTGAAACAGTAGAAAAATACAGGAAATCCGGCACGCTCATTACCTCAAACACATCTGGCATCCCCATACATTTAATGGCCGAAGGCAGGAGCGGTGATTTTAAAAAGCATTTTTGCGGCAGCCATTTTTTTAACCCACCCCGGTATTTAAAATTATTGGAGATCATCCCCATAAAAGAAACATCAGCAGGTGTTGTTGAATTTTTGATGGACTATGGCAGCAAGTACCTTGGCAAAACCACCGTTTTGGCTAAAGATACCCCTGCGTTTATAGGCAACCGTATAGGGGTGTTCAGCATCATGAGTGTGCTGCAATACGTAGAGAAAACCGGCATGACGGTGGAAGAGGTTGATAAGCTAACCGGGCCGGTAATAGGTCACCCTAAATCGGCAACGTTCCGCACTAACGATGTGGTGGGCTTAGATACCATGGTACACGTTGCCAATGGCCTTTATCAAAACGCCCCGGATGATGAAGCACGCGAATTATTTAAAGTGCCACCATTTGTAGATGGCATGGTAAAAAACAACTGGCTGGGCAGTAAAACAGGCCAGGGTTTTTATAAAAAGGAAAAAGTTGATGGCGTAAACCAGTTTTACGCGCTCGATTTAAAAACGCTGGAATATAAGCCTTCTCAGAAAGTGAAATTCGCCTCGCTGGAAACTACCAAGGCGGTTGACAGTCTTCCGGCCCGCCTGAAAATATTAATCGCTGCAAAAGATAAAGCCGGTGATTTTTACCGGGCAACGTTTTACGAGTTATTTGCTTACGCCAGTAATCGTATTCCCGAAATAGCCGACGAGCTTTATAAAATAGACGCAGCCACAAAGGCCGGCTTTGGCTGGGAACTGGGCCCTTTTGAAAAATGGGACGCGCTGGGTGTTGACGATACCGTAAAAGCCATGGAAGCAGTCGGCAATAAACCTGCCCAGTGGGTATATGATATGCTTGCGGCAGGTGCAAAAAGCTTTTACAAAATTGAGAACGGAAAACGCTTGTATTACGATATTCTGGCTAAGGACTATAAAATAATTCCAGGAACCGAGGGACTTATTTTGCTGGATACCATCCGCGCCACAAATACCGTATGGAAAAACAGCGGAACCACCATTACCGATATTGGCGATGGTATATTAAACCTGGAGTTTCATACTAAGATGAATACCATAGGCGGCGAGGTAATTGAAGGCATTAACAAAGCCATTACCCTTGCCGAAACCAGCTATAAAGGCCTGGTAATATCAAACGAGGGAGCCAATTTTAGCGCAGGGGCAAATGTAGGTATGATATTTATGATGGCTGTTGAGCAGGAGTTTGATGAGCTGAATATAGTAGTGAAAACCTTCCAAAATACGATGATGCGGATCCGTTACTCGGCTATCCCGGTTGTAATAGCGCCTCACCAGATGGCTTTGGGCGGTGGCTGCGAAATGTGCCTGCATGCCGATAAAGTAGTAGCCCATGCCGAGTTATATATGGGTTTGGTTGAGTTTGGCGTTGGTTTGATCCCTGGTGGCGGCGGAACAAAAGAATTTGCCCTGCGGCTTTCAGATGAGTTACAGGAAGGCGATGTTGAGCTGAATAATTTCCGCGACAGGTTTTTAACCATTGGCCAGGCAAAAGTATCCACATCGGCCTATGAGGCTTTTGAATTCGGGTACCTTAAAAAGGGTAGGGATGTGATAGTGGTATCTCGCGACAGGCTGCTTACCGAAGCAAAGCAACAATGCCTGCAAATGGCCAACGAGGGATATGTGCAGCCCATTCCGCGTAGTGATATCAGGGTATTGGGCAAGCAGGCCCTTGGCCTTGGGTATGTGGGCGCCAATACCATGTACAGCGGCAACTACATTAGTGAGCACGACGTAAAAATATCCCAGAAGCTGGCCTATGTGCTTTCGGGAGGTGATCTGTCTCAACCCTCGATAGTAAGCGAAGAGTATCTGCTTGGCCTGGAGCGTGAAGCCTTTATTTCGCTTTGCGCCGAAAAGAAAACGCTTGAGCGGATACAATCTATTTTAACAGGCGGAAAAGTGTTAAGGAACTAAGTTTTAATAAGTATAAAATCTAGATAAAATGAACGCATACATAGTGGCAGCCAGCCGCAGCGCTGTTGGAAAAGCTACCCGGGGTGGATTTAGGTTTACCCGGCCGGATACGCTTGCCGCAGATGTTATCAGGCAGTTAATGGCATCGGTGCCTAATGTTGATAAGGAGCAGATAGACGATGTGATTGTGGGCAACGCTACCCCCGAGGCCGAGCAGGGCTTAAACGTGGCCAGGCTTATCTCGTTAATGGCATTGGATACCGATAAAGTACCGGGCATGACAGTAAATCGCTACTGCTCATCCGGCCTGGAAACTATCGCGATAGCCTCGGCAAAAATACATAGCGGCATCGCCGATTGCATTATTGCCGGCGGTGTAGAAAGCATGAGCCTGATTCCGATGGGGGGCTGGCGTATTGTGCCAAATGCCGATGTTGCCCTGGCGCACCCCGATTATTACTGGGGTATGGGCCTTACAGCCGAGGCCGTGGCGAAAGAATATCATGTTAGCCGCGAAGAGCAGGATCAGTTTGCTTATAACTCCCACCAAAAAGCCATCAATGCCATCAAAGCGGGCAAATTTAAAGATGAAATAGCCCCGGTAAATATAGTAGAAACCTATATTGACGAAAGTGGGAAGAAAAAGAAAAGGGAGTTTAAGGTAGATGTGGATGAAGGGCCACGTGCCGATACATCCATTGATGCATTGGCCAAACTAAAACCCGTATTTGATGCCAAAGGGATGGTAACAGCCGGCAACTCATCGCAAACAAGCGATGGTGCAGCCTTTGTAATGGTAGTGAGCGAAAGGTTTTTAAAAGCGAACAATCTTAAGCCAATAGCAAGGCTGGTTAATTACGCTGTTGCAGGTGTGCCGCCACGTATTATGGGAATAGGGCCATTGGTAGCTATACCCAAAGTGTTAAAAATGGCCGGGATGAAACAGCAGGATATTGATTTGATTGAATTGAATGAGGCATTTGCATCACAGTCATTGGCTATTATTAATGGGCTGGAACTTGATCCCGACATCGTAAATGTAAATGGCGGTGCTATAGCATTGGGCCACCCGCTTGGCTGCACAGGGGCCAAGCTTTCGGTTCAGCTTTTTAATGAATTAAAGAGGCGTGAAAAAAAATATGGTATAGTTACCATGTGTGTAGGCACCGGGCAAGGCGCAGCGGGTGTTTTTGAATTACTATAAAGGGTAACCTTTATTAAAATAATTGTTGCAATATGGAACGCGCGACAAGATTATTTGACTGCATAGACACCCAGGCCAAAGCGCCGAGGGCGAATTTTTTGAATGCAAAACAGGATGGTTCCTGGAAATCATACAGCACAAAAGAGGCGCACGATATGATTTACCAGTTATCTGCCGCTTTATTGGATCTGGGCGTTTCGGCCGGTGATGGCACTACCGAAGGGCGCGATAAAATTGGATTGATCAGCAATGGCAGGCCCGAATGGGTAATAACCGACCTGGCAGTGCAGCAAACCGGTGCCGTGTTGGTGCCGTTATACCCCAATACAGGTACCAAAGAAATTGAGCAGATTTTAAATGAAGCCGAAGTTAAATACGTATTCATAAGTAGCAAAGATTTATGCGATAAGGTTAAAGAGGTACATTTAAATATCCCATCGCTAAAAGCCATTTTTACTTTCGACCTGATAGATGAATGTACCCATTGGGGTACATTGCTTAAGCCACTAAAGGAAGGCCAACTGCAACAAATAAAACAAATAAGCGACCAGATCACCGAAAATGATATCGCAACTATCATTTATACTTCGGGTACTACCGGCCGACCCAAAGGAGTAATGCTTACTCACAAAAATATCATGAGTAATGCGACAGCCTCCGGCGAGGTGCTTGCCCGGATACCGTTGAAGGAAAAATGCGTTTTGAGCTTTTTGCCCCTCAACCACATTTTCGAAAAGATGTGTACTTATGTTTATCTCTTCAATGATTTTTCTATTTACTACGCCGAGAATATGGATACCATTGGCGCAAATATGAAAGAGGTAAAGCCTTCTCTTTTTACAGCCGTTCCGCGTTTGCTCGAAAAAGTATTTGAAAAAATTATGGTGGAGGGCCAGAAACTTACCGGTATTAAAAGGACTATCTTCTTTTGGTCGGTAAAACTGGCCGAGGCGTATGAAATTAACGGCACCAGCTTATGGTACAAAATTAAACTTGCCATAGCCGATAAACTGGTATACAGCAAATGGCGCAATGCTATCGGCGGCAATATAAAAGCCATAGTGGTTGGCAGTTCGGCCTGCCCCATTAAACTGGAGCGGATTTTTACGGCTGCTAATATTGTTATTTTAGAAGGGTACGGGCTTACCGAAACCTCGCCGGTAATTGCTGTTAACCGGTATGAAAAAAGCGGCCGTAAATTTGGAACTGTAGGCCCCTTGTTAAGCGGTGTGCAGGCTAAGATAGCTGCCGATGGCGAAATCCTTTGCAAAGGCCCCAACGTGATGGCCGGATATTATAAAAACCCCGAACTTACGGCCGAAGTGATAGAAGACGGATGGTTTCATACCGGCGATATCGGCGAACTGGATAAGGATTCCTTCCTGAAGATCACAGATCGCAAAAAAGAGATCTTTAAAACATCCGGAGGCAAGTATGTAGCGCCGCTACCCATCGAAAATAAAATGAAGGAAAATTATTTTATTGAACAGATGATGGTGTGTGGCTCCGAAAGAAAATTTGTTTCGGCCTTGATTGTACCTTCTTATACGCATTTAAAACCCTGGTGCAAGCAACACGAAATCCCGTTTACATCCAACAGGGATCTGATCAAAGATGCCAGGGTGATTGAGCTTTATCAATCAATTATCAATACATACAATCCCGAGTTTAACCATGTTGAACAGGTAAAGAAAATAACCTTGCTTCCGGATGAATGGTCGATAGATAGCGGCGAGCTTACACCAACCGGGAAAATGAAACGGAAGGTGATAGCCGAAAAGTACAAAACCCAGGTAGATAAAATGTATCTGAGCGAAGTGAGCGATAACCCAACCCTTGTAAATTGATTTAGCAGATGAGTACATTTCAAACAACAATACAGGGCCGATTGGTAGTGGTTACGCTTGATAGGGGGCGTTCAAACCCCATAAACCATCAAATGGTTAATGAATTGGCCGGTTGTATAAAAAAACTGGAAGAAGATGATAGTGTTGGCGGGGTGATTTTAACAGGTAAGGAAGGATTCTTTTCGTCGGGCATAGACCTGATTGAGGCTTATGATTATGATGAGGGGCAAAGCCGCGAGTTTTGGGTAGATTTTTTGGCGCTACAAAACGTTTTAGCAGCATTCAAAAAACCGATAGTTGCCGCAATAAGCGGTCATAGCCCGGCCGGGGGCTGCATATTAGCCATTTGCTGCGATTACCGGGTAATGGCTGCCGGGGCATTCATTATCGGGTTGAATGAAATCCCGGTAGGTATTATAGTACCCGATAGTGTTTTTAATTTGTATTCATTCTGGCTCGGTCGGCGCAAAGCCTATCAATATTTATTGGAGGGCAAACTGCTAAAGGTGGACGAAGCACTGGTCGCGGGCCTGATTGATGAAATTGCTGAGCCGGATAGTTTAATGAAGGCCGCTGTAGCAAAGGTAACCGCCTATATGAAGCTTAACCCTGTTACCTGGAGCGAGAGTAAACTGAATTTACGTAAAGAGCTGATAGGTAAGTTAAAAGCCGATCAGACCGAAACCTTAAATAACATGCTGGAACAGTGGTGGGCTCCGGCAACCAGGCAAGGCCTGCAAATGATGATCCAGAATTTAAAAACAAAAAGTACAACTGCAAACTAATTGATGATGACAGATCCTTCAACTCCCGATAATGCTAAAGGCCCCAATCCCGCAATTGCCGGTGGTATGCTAAAGGACGATGCCTTAAAAGGTAAAACCATCATTATAACAGGTGGCGGCACCGGTTTGGGTAAAGCCATGGGCACTTATTTTTTGCAACTGGGCGCCAACCTGGTTATCACCAGCCGCAAACTGGATGTGCTGCAGCAAACTGCTGCCGAAATGGAATCTGCAACCGGCGGTAAGGTATTACCAATAGCCTGCGATGTACGAAAGTATGACGAAGTTGAAAAGATGCTGCAACAAGCCATTGCAACTTTTGGCCGGGTAGATGTATTGTTGAACAATGCGGCCGGTAATTTTATTTCGCCAACCGAGCGCCTGTCGGCAAACGCATTCTCGGCTATCATTGATATCGTGTTAAAAGGCTCGGCCAATTGTTCATTGGCGTTGGGCAAATACTGGATCAGCGAAAAAATACCAGGTAACATACTGAATATTATTACCACCTATGCCTTTACAGGGTCGGCTTATGTAGTACCCTCGGCCTGTGCCAAGGGCGGCGTGCTGGCTATGACCAGATCGTTAGCGGTTGAGTGGGGTCGCCACGGCATCAGAACAAACGCCATAGCACCCGGCCCGTTTCCAACCAAGGGAGCCTGGGAACGATTACTTCCGGGGGACATGGCGCAAAAATTCGATTTTAAAAATAGGGTGCCCCTCAAGCGGGTAGGCGAGCACCAGGAACTGGCCAACCTGGCCGCTTTCCTGGTATCCGATTTTTCGGGTTATATCAATGGTGAGGTAATCACCATAGATGGCGGCGAATGGCTGCAGGGCGCCGGCCAGTTCAGCGCACTTGAAATGATACCTCCCGAAATGTGGGACGATATTGAGAAGTCTACCCGCTCGGTATAGCCATCTATCAAAAAGACCGATGATTTAACCTAAGGCTAATTTTGACCATGTAGAAACATCCGCCCGGATACTACAATGATTAGTCACTTACATATTGTGGTAACTTGTATCATAAAGAATGAGAGTCTACTAACTCAAATTGAAGTCTGTAATTGCATCAAGTACTCGGTTGCGGCTTACCACGTAACGTACAAATTCACCTTAAAAAAGATATCAAGGCTTTTAGTTGAATCTTTTATATCCCGCTTCCGGCCCAACTTTGCCCGCTTCGTTCAGATTTTGCTGTAATGCCGCCCCTTTATTGCTCACCTTTGATCTAAATGAAGCAGCCAGCCAGTAGGCGGCACTTAAAAAAGGTCAAAACAAAAGAACAATTTATGAAAAAGCTATTATCAATGTTAGTCGTTTTGGTTGCGATATCAATCAAAGGTTTCAGTCAAACAACTTCCGAGAGTCAGAGTTTCGGTCAAAAGCTGATGAAAAAATTAGAATTCGGCATTACTGCAGGAGGGAACTATAGTAATTTTACAAGCGCCAATTTTCCTACAGATCCATTACCTGGCTTCCATGCCGGACTTACGGTTGCCTATAAGTTTACAGATAACTTTATGGTGCAGGAGGAGTTTTTATACTCCCTGCAGGGCGCCAAAGTTAAGGGTGGCACGCTTGGCACACAGGATATAAAACTTTCCTATGCTTCTGTCCCAATCCTTTTTAAATACCGTACTAACTCAGGTTTCTTTGTTGAGGCAGGCCCACAGGCCAGTTTTAAGGTAAAAGAAGACCTTGGCGGTATAACCGATGCGAAATTTGCTAAAAAGATTGATTTTGGCATGGCCGGTGGTCTTGGCTATCAGTCTAAAATTGGTTTGGGGATCGGTGCCAGGTACGTTTATGGATTACAAAAAGTACAGGAAACGCCTTCTGCTATTTTAGGCGACTTCAAGAATAATAGTATCCAGGCCAGTATTTTCTACGTTTTTTAACGGAATTTACCTCAAAAATCTATATATATAATAATGAACGTCCCGGTTGCACAGCGCACCGGGGCTTTTTTGTTATCTTCAAACCGAGGTAAAAGGTTAAATCGCCAGGAGGGAAACTGTTTTTTAACGGCCAAGGATAAGATGGAGTGCGCCTGAGTTAAGTTAGCCGCTGCATATCCCTCAATAATTCGCTAATAATAGGTACTCGCTTTATTTTTATTCTCTGATCGATAGCGAGTTATCGTTTATTGTAAAGTAAATGTTAAAAACAGTTTGGATAAGTGTTAAAAGCGTGTACCTTTGCAGCCCGCAAATAAGGAAGCGGGATTGTTCTTAGAAAGGTTACTGAAGGGTTTTTTTGAAGCAGGGATAGGAGAGAGGGAATAAAACGAAGGTTCAAAAAAACTTCAGATAAAATTTCGGAAAGCGAAAAAGTTTACTACTTTTGCACCCCGCCACGGAGGGAGAAAAGAGAGAGGGGTAGGCGAACAAAACGGAGGAGATTCTTTAGAGATCGAGAGATAAAAAAAAGAAAAAATAAGTTTTGGAAAAGTAAAAAGGTTTACTACCTTTGCAGACCCAAACGGAGGGTTGCTTTGAGG